>ONON01000259.1 GCA_900319455.1 uncultured Eubacteriales bacterium | reverse complement strand
ATTACTGTTTTACGAGTGACTGCCCTAAGGCAGGGAAATTCAAGTTTAAAACCTTTAAAACTGCCTGAGCAGTATAATTCTGATAAAATCAATAACAGAAACGAACAGCCTTAACTTGTTGCCGCTGTTATTTCGGAATATTCCGACGAAAACATTTTTTGCGTCATTTTTACAAATAACCGTGTCGGAATCGGAGCAAAGCACTTTTCCCGCCGATGAAACAAGGCTGACGGTTATTACGGATTTGCCGCTTTTAACCGCGGTAACAACACAGTAATCACCGTTTTCGGAAGGTAAAATCTCAACCGACCCGCCTTTAACGCTCCATACGGTTTTGCAGGAATAGGCGTTTTTTACCGCAGCATAAATTTTTACACTTTCTCCGACATTAAGTGTAAGCTCATTTGTGTTGACTGTTGAAACAGAGGGTTTATTAATATTCTTTGCATAAAGCGCGCAAACGGTTAAATCTTCCGCCGGCATTGTCAAAGGCAGCGCGGGCTGCCAGCCTGAGAAATAATAACCCTCCTTGGTGGGAACGGAAGGCGATGTAACATTCTGACCGTAACGGTAAACGAACTGCCGTGTTTCGCCCTCACAAACAACATTCAGAGTATATGTGAGGCGGTTGAGATACGCGTTGAGCACAAGAGAGCCGTCGCCGTTTACAACGCCCGAAAGAACACTTGAGGAGTCAAGCGAAAAGCCTTCGGGAACACTGTAATTGACAGCAACCGTTTCACCGGTTGTGCCGTAAAAAGTCCGAACATCATCGGGAGACGCAGGATAATTGCCTTCAACATCCATTATATAGATATTCAGACGGTACTCCACATCCGTTTTAGGCGAAAATGAGGCGTAAAGGCTTAAATCGGCGTTTACGGTAAACGGAAATGAAACCGGATTGCCCGATGAATTTAACCATCCGTTGAAATTATAGCCTGTTTTCACAGGTGTCGCAGGCGCCGATGCCTGCTGACCCAGAATGTAACTTTGCGATGTATATTGAGATGAGTCAACATAATAAGTTACGGTAAAGTGATTATCTAGAACCGTTATCACAATACTGTCGCTGAGGTTTGAGCCGTCAACGGTTGAAGCGGTTATTGTTGCCGTGCCTGTTTGCGAAGCGAGCACTAAACCGAAATTGTCAACGCTTGCGACGGAAGAATCGGATGACGACCACTCAACGGCGGGGTTTTCTGTATCGGTTGGCAGAACTGTTGCCGAAAGCTGTAAAGTGCCGCCCGCGTAAACAGACTGCGAACTTTGATTAATCGAAATGCTTTGAGCCATAACTGTCTGAACCGCGTCGTTTGTGTAGGCATAAACATAGGTGTTGCCGCAGTTCTGCGCACTGCACTCAAACCAGTAATTCTGATATTCGCCCATCATAAAAAAGCTCGTTTTGGCAGTGCATTTGCCGTAATTGCCTTCAACGGGAATGCTCAGCGTGCCGTCAACAGGGGTAAGCTCGGCAACGATACTGTATCTGTCACCGCTTTTAAGCGAAACGGGCGAATTGAATTTAACGGTATTGAAGCCCTGTCTGAATGTGCATGAAACAGTTGCCGCGAGCGTTCCCTGCTCCGGATTTGAAGGCGAGGCGGAAACGCCTTTGTAAACTTTAACCGTCGCCGGAACATTGTCATTTAAAATCCAGAAGCCGGCCGCTTCAAGTGATTTATCGCCGTCAGCGGTGAACACACTGCCCACCTTGGATTTTTGTGTGGATTGAGATGTGTACCATGAAGCGTTGGCTGAGCCCGAATATGCCGAAACATAATCGTAATCGTCCGACATGGTAAAGGTGTAAAATCCGCCGACATTAGCGTCTTCGTAAGAAATCCAGAAATATCCGTTTTCGCCGAATGTGTCACCCCAGCTGTTTTTGCACAGCCACGCTCCGTTTGACGAAGGACGGCAACCCTGTTTGAATTTTGAAACGCTGTAGCTGTCATCCCAGCCGACAATCATAATGCCGTGGTTTGTGGCGAACGTCTGATTGCAGTAATATGCCGCGAATGTGCAGTAATAAGGCGCGGGAGTGCCGTCGCTGTATGTATAAGGCCCGTCATGATTAATGAAACTGTCATCGTGATAATATGAGCCGGTAACGGCGCCGTTATCAATAATCGCCTGTTTAATCTCACTTTCTGCCGTAAGAAAAACGGCTTTGTCAAGCAAACCTATGTTGTGCTCATATCTGGCGAGCGAATCATTGTAATTGCCCATCTGAGACGCGTCGGTGCCGTTGAACGGATAATCGCTTTCAAGCGTAACGCCGGAGCCTTTCGCGAATGTAAGCGCCGCCATTTCGGGATTGCCGCCGACATTGTAAGGGTCGGAGCCGCCTATTCCGTCGCCGTACATAGGGTCGGATGTGTTCTGACTTATGCTGTTCGCGTACCAGGTAAGGTGCGCCTCCGAATAATCCGTGCCGTTTACGGGGGCGTCCATATTTTTAACCGCGTACGCCTCCATAACGCCCGCCGCCGCGAATGACCAGCAGTTGCCCATCTCACCCTGTGATTTTACAGGGGTAATATAACCGAGGGCGTTTGAGTTGTATGAAGATGGAATTGATGAAGCGCCGCGGGATTTTCTGCCCGGCGATGTCAAGTCGCGCACAAACGGCGCTTTATCCGGAGCTTCAACAATATTGCCGTTTGTATCCTCATAATGATAAAGCTGATACCCGTATTCACTGACGCCGTCAACTACCTTGTTTATCAAATTGAGTTGCAAGGCGGCAAAAGAAGGAACAGGCAAAACGGCAACGCAAATAATTATCGCAAACAGAATTGCCGATGATTTTTTTACAGCCGATTTCATTGCCGTTCTCCCCTTTACGAATATTTTAAAACAGAAAAATTACCGTTATTTGCGGGTTTGAATATCAAAAAACGGTGAGCCTTTGGGAACAACAAATGTAATTCCGTTTTCAATAAGCTCAAATGTTGCGTCATTTACAAAGCTGCACTCGCCGTCAACATTAACGGCGGCCGGTTTGTCTGAATGAATGGTAAGCTTTTTGCCTCTTACAAATTTGCACATGGGCCAGTCAAGATGTTTGCCGGCTTTATAGTCATTAAGCAGAGTGAGCAGTTTTATTCTGCCGATGGATTTTTTGACAATAATCATATCCATTAACCCGTCATCGGGCAGAGCCTTGGGGGCCGCCATAAATCCGCCGCCGTACCACCTGGAGTTTGCTCCCACGCAAAAAATGCAATCCTGCGTAAAGGGCTCTCCGTCATCTATGGATATGGTAAATGTGTTTTTGACTTTGCGGAAGAGTGAATAAACCGCCGACGCAACATAAGCGAGTTCACCGTTAATTCCGGGAATTTTTTTAAATGACGCCTGCCTTGCGCAAACCTCGGCGTCAAACCCCATTGAACACTGATTAATGGCTATTTCATCGCCGCATTTTATAACATCAAAATCACAAGGAACACCGTTTACGAGGTTGTCGAGATTGTAAAAATCCTCTTTAGAGCCGAAAAGGCGTATAAAATCATTGCCGGAACCGAGAGGAATAACCGTTACCTGAACATTTTTGTGCCCGAAAGCGCCGTTCACAATTTCATAAAGAGTACCGTCGCCGCCGCAGGCGTAAAATCTGATTTCCTCACCGGAAGACGCAAGCCTGTTTACGGTTGCCTTGCCCTCTCTGAAGGTTGAGCACTCAATAACTTCATAATCAACATTGTTTTTTGTGCAGTAATCGTCGATTTTGGGTTTGATAAAATCGTATGCCTTGCCTTTGCCCGCGTTGGGATTGATGATAAAAATATGTTTCACAGCAATTCACTCCTATTTAAAATACATATAGAACTGACATTTAATCATACCGTTATAAAGCTTGCGGCGTTTGTCCGCCTTCCTGCCGAATGACGCTTCAAATTCCTCATCCGGGCTGATTATCCCGTAAGACCAGCCGTGCTTTTTCTCAAACACTCTGCCCATAGTTGCGTATATTTTTTTGCACTGCTCAAAATCAAGCAATCGTTCGCCGTAAGGCGGGTTGCAAATAAGTGTGCCTTTTTCTGTTGAGGGCGAAAAATCTTTTAAATCCGCAACGGTAAAGCTGATTTTTGTGCCTACCCCCGCCCTGTCCGCGTTTTGCTTCGCAATCTCTATGGCGGTTTTGTCAATATCGGAGCCGTAGGCGGCAAAGTCATCAACGGGTACTGCAAGCGACCGCGCTCTTTCACGCTCCAGCTTCCATACATCGCGCCCGATATTGCTCCACCTTTCAGCCGAAAATGAGCGGTTGACGCAAGGCGGAGAATTTGAAGCGAGAAGCGCGCCCTCAATCAGGATTGTGCCGGAGCCGCACATAGGATCGTAAAGCTTGTGATAAGGCCTTAAATGTGAAAGACTGCAAAGTGCGGCGGCAAGTGTTTCTTTCATCGGCGCTTCGTTTGCCTCAAGGCGGTAACCGCGCTTGTGAAGCCCCGCGCCCGATGTGTCAATAAGCATTGACACCTTGTTTTTCATTATGGAAAACTGAATCTGATGAACGGGGCCTGTTTCTTCAAACCATTCAATATGATACTTTTCTTTAAGGCGTTCAACAACGGCTTTTTTTATAATCGCCTGGCAGTCGCGCACGCTGAACAAGTCGGAATTTATGGAATAGCCTTTAACGGGAAAAGCATCATCTTTGCCAATCCATTCCTCCCATGCCAGCGATTTAACGCCCTGAAACAAATCCTCAAAGCTGTGCGCTTCAAAGCTTCCCGTTAAAATCTGAACGCGCTCGGCAAAATGCGAACATATATTAACCCTTGCAAGGGTATTTAAAAAAACAAAAAAAAGAACTCTGCCGTTTTCGGCGCAGACATTTACGGCCTCAAGCTTTTTAAGCTCATCGGCAATGAGAGATTCAAGACCCAGAAGGCAGGGAATAACAAATTTAATACTCATATCATCCTGTAAAAAAGCTGATGAAAACCGGCTTGCCCGATTCTCATCAGCCGAGAATTAACTAATTGAATTTATGTATCGGAAATCAGAACTCAGGCTCGATAATGCCGTAGCCTCCGTCACTGCGTTTGTAAACAACATTCACGCCGCCCGATGCTTCATTGAGAAAAACATAGAACTGATGGTCAAGAAGGTTCATCTGAAGAATGGCCTCATCGACGCTCTGCGGTTTGAGGGTAACGATTTTGCTTCTGACAACCTCAATTTCCTCTTCAGGCTCAACAAACTCTGCCGGAGGAAGAAGGTCGTCAATGGCTCCGCTGCGAAGCTTCTTCTCAATTCTTGTTTTGTTCTTTCTTATCTGGCGGATGAGTGAGTCAACGCATTTGTCAAGAGCTTCATTCATATTTTCGGCTCTCTCCTGCGCTCTGAAAATCATGCCCTGGTTTACAATGGTAATTTCAACGGTCTGCGAAGATTTTTCAACCGTTGCAACCACCTTTGCCTCGGCACTGCTGCCGAAAAAGCGTTCTACCTTGGCAAGCTTTTTTTCAGCGTGCTCTTTGAACGATTCTCTCGGCGAACACTTGCGACCCATAATTGTGATTTTCATAAAATCCACCCCTTTTGAATATTGAAGCCTTAACTTCAATGTTATTTTAACATATATACATATAAAAATAAAGAGATTTTTCGGTTTTTTATACAAAAGTTACAAAAAATTAATAAATCAAATTATAATTTCAGCGTGCCTTGTAACATGGCAGCCGAAATTCACGGCAACCGGAAGGCCCGCGATATGCGTAGGAGCTGTTTCAACCGCGACGCTCAACGCCGTAACATTGCCGCCGAACCCCTGCGGGCCGATTTTAAGAGCATTGATTTTCTCAAGCAGTTCCGCCTCAAGCCCGGCATAAAACTCATCGCTGTTTTTAACGCTCACACTGCGGCAAAGAGCCTTTTTGGCAAGAAGCGCGCACTGCTCGAAATCACCGCCTATGCCTACACCGAGCACAATCGGAGGGCAGGGATTGCCGCCCGCGGCGCGAACCGAGTCAACAATCCATTCTATTATCTCGTCTCGGCTGACAGACGGCGTGAACATTTTAAGTCTGCTCATATTTTCGCTGCCGAAACCTTTCGGAGCGACGGTGATTTTAACACGGTCGCCCGGCACAATTCTTGTGTGAAGAACCGCCGGCGTATTGTCACCGGTGTTGACCCTTCTTAAAGGGTCGCCGACAACCGAACAGCGCAGGTAACCGTCTTTATAACCTCTGCCGACGCCCTCGTTAACAGCGTTTTCAAAACCGCCGTTGACAAAATGAACCTCCTGCCCCACTTCGGCAAAAACAACAGCCATTCCGCAATCCTGGCAGATAGGAATATCAAGCTCTTTCGCGGCGTCAAGGTTTTCACACAAAGCGTTCATAACACCGCGCGCCGGCTCGGAGTTTTCAAGGCTTACAGAGCTTCTAATAAGCTGTTCCAGATTTGCGGGCAGAACTTTGTTCGCTTTTATGCAAAGCTCTCTGACAGCGTCGGAAACAAGGGAAACATCAATATCTCTCATACTATTCTCCTGTAAATGCGGAAACTGAAAAAATTGCGGCGTCTGTTTTATCTGTTGCCGCCTCTGCGCGAATATCCGCTGTGCCCTGTGTTGGTGGCCCGTTTGAGATCCGCCATTTTTTCATCGCTCTGTTTTTTGAAGAGTGCCATCATATCCTCAAAAGAACCGCCGCTTTGCTGAGTTTGTTTGGGGCCGTTCCATACATTCGGCGCTGATTTCGGTCGCGGAGGTTTTCCTGTTGCCGGGCTGTTTTCCGTTTTGCCGGTTTGCGCGTTTTCATCCCCGTCAACCTGCACTCTTTTTGTTGAAAGGCTTATTTTGCCCTTTTCATTAACGGAAACAACCACCGCTTTAACTTCCTGACCGACGGATAAGAAATCTTCAATATTATTGACAAACGATGACGATACTTCCGAAATATGTATCATTCCCGTTTTTCCTGCGCCGATATCGACAAACGCGCCGAAATCTGTAAGCCCGGAAACTCTGCCTGTGACTATGTCGCCCTCTTTAACCTGCATAAAAGTGACGCCCTCCAAAATAATAATGTCAAAAATATATAAAAGACGGTTATTCGGCATCCGATGCGTAATAAACCCGCTCGTTTTCACCCGCGTAATCATACTCATCGCGGGCAATGCGCTCAATATATTCGTCTTTGTTTTCGTTGCTTATTGTTTCTTTAAGTTTTTCGTTTTGTTCTTCCTGCTTTGAAATCTGTTCCGATATAGATGCCCGTTCTCTCTGCTCGGAATTAAGTTTTGACTGAGTGCTTACAAGCGTAACAATAAAATATATTATCAGAATAAGTATCAAAACAGCGAGAATAATACTGAATTTATTCTTTTTAACTTTTTTTCCTTTTTCAGCCATAATTTCCACTCACAAAAACATTTACACTTTGCGGAACATCGACGCCGCGTCTTCTTTTGTAGCGTGTTCGGAAACGGTAATCACTTCATAGCGGTTGGTCTGGGAACCGAGAGAGATTTCGATTATATCCCCTTCTTTAACCTCATAAGAAGCTCTCGCAACCTTGCCGTTTACCAGAACATGCTTCGCGTCACAAGCCTCATTGGCGACTGTTCTGCGTTTGATTATTCGCGATACTTTAAGATATTTGTCAAGTCTCATACTCAATCTCCAAGTTTAAAGCCGCTTCAGAGCGGAGTATTGCCCTAAAGCGGCCTTGTGTGCAAACTTAATTATTTTGCAACTGCTTCCTTAAGTTTTGCGCCTGCTTTGAAGGCGGGAACTTTTGTTGCGGGAACTTTGATTTCTTTGCCTGTCTGGGGGTTGCGGGCTGTTTTGGCAGCGCGTGCGCGAACCTCAAATGTGCCGAAACCTACAAGCTGAACTTTGTCGCCTGCCGCAAGTGCCGCGGTGATGGCTGCTACTGTTGCGTTAACTGCCGCTTCAGCGTCTTTTTTGCTGAGGCCTGCCTCGGCTACTTTGCCGATGAGATCTGTTTTGTTCATAATGAATCTCCTTCAAAACTATATTATATGAAATACCGCAGTATAACATATTCTCAAACAAGTGTTTTCGCTTCATCCCAAAGCAAATCGAGCTCTTCAAGGGATGACTCTTTCATATTGATTCCCTTTTTTTCGGCCAGCTCCTCAACCTTTAAGAAACGGGCAAGGAACTTGTCGTTTGCGGATGTAAGAGCTTCTTCGGAATCGCAACCGATAAATCTTGAAACATTAACAACCGAAAAAAGAAGGTCGCCGAGTTCTTCAAGCTGATTGCCGCCGTCGGCGTCAGCGAGAGTTTCTTTTAACTCCCCTGTTTCTTCACTCACTTTTTCAAGCGCTCCCGAAACATCCGCCCAGTCAAAACCTGTTTTAGCCGCCTTTTGCTGTAGCTTTTGAGCTCTCATAAGTGCGGGCAACTCGCGGGGAACACTGAGCATTGACTCCCCTGCTGTTTTCTGACCTTTTGTTTTAAGCTTTATTTCATCCCAGTTTCTCAGAACATCGTCCGAACCGTTTACGGTAACATCGCCGAAAACATGAGGATGCCTGACAATGAGTTTTTTGCAAATTCCGTCACACACATCGTCAAAGGTGAATGTGCCTTTTTCTTCTTCCATCTGAGTGTGAAATACAATCTGCATAAGAAGATCGCCGAGTTCTTCGCACAAAAGGTCTTTATCTTTTTTGTTGATTGCCTCGATGACCTCGTATGTTTCTTCAATCAGATTCTTTTTTATGCTCTCGTGAGTCTGCTCAATATCCCACGGACATCCGCCGGGTGAACGCAGCAGTTTCATAATATGAAGAAAGTCATCAATATTGTATTTATTTTTGAACTCAAAATCTGTCATTATTTCAACTCCGCATAACAACATATTGTATTTTAACCCAACATTCCGTATTTTTCAAGGGTTTTTGCAATTTTTTCGCCTTTTGACAATGCTAAAATATGATATTTTTTAAATTCCTTGACAAAAAGCAGTGAAATTGTATAGACAAGCAGTGAGAATAATACGGAAATAACCGTGCAAAGCGTGTTTCCGCTTAAAAAACCAGATGAATTGAAATCCGGAATTATTATTTTCAGCAGTTTATCGGCGCAATATCCGCTGAACGCGCCTGTCAATGCGCACAGCGCGGGCTTAAAAATAACGGATTGCCAATCCGGTCTGATGTTTAAGGCGTAAACAATTTCAACCGTTATTCCCGCGGCAACAGCGGCAAAAAATACAAGCGTACCGATAACCCCGCCGTAAATGTTAAGTTTGGGAATGCCCGTAAGTATAAAATCCAGAATTATTTTTACCGCGGCCGAAACAGCGGTGAGTTTGACGGCAAATGATATTTTGCCCAAGGCGTACAAAACCAGAAAGCCCGATACGGCATAAGATATTATAAACGCCGATAATCCGTATATCAGCAACATGGGCTTTAATATCTGCATTGCGTCGGCAAAACCGCCTCTGCCGTAAACAACCGAGAAAACAGACTGAGCTGTAAACGCAAGGGTTAAGCCCACCGGGAACACGGCGAGCATTGTTCTGCGAAGAGCCGCCTCACAATAAAAAGCTTGCGGGTCCGAATCACTGTTTTTATTCGCTCCTGTTATAAGCGGCACAAGCGGAACGGCGACAACACAGGCAATAAGCAAAAACAGTTTTGAAAAGTCGTTTGCCGCGCTGAAAACTCCCCACATATATTTTGCCGTTTCGGCCTTATCACTGAGATTGAGAACAGACGCGGAAGCGGCGGATGAAAAAGCTTCGGAATACATCTGGCTGATAATGTTAAACTCCGTTTCGCCCTCAAGAACAGAAGATATGCGGTTTTGAATAACGCAAACATCAACTGTATGAAATACAGAGAAAACGGCGGTTGCGGCCGTTAAAGGAACACAGGCGGAAATAAGACCGTCAAGCAGTGATTTTGAGGATGATGCTTTCGGAGAGAGAGAAAGCTGTCTGTTTGTAAAGCCGTCGCCTCCGGTTTTGTTGAAAAGGAAAAGAATTACAGCCGTAAAAATCGAACCGACCGCAACGCCGAGAACAGCGCCGAGCGCGGTTTTTACAGCGATCACCCCGTTAGCCGCGGTAAGATCGCCTACCGTTGTTCCGTAAACAACAGCACTGCCCGTATTTGAGGCGGCAGAGCTGAACTGAGACATTCCGTTATCTCTGAACAGTTTTATAAAAAGCATCGCGAAACCGATTTTCGCCGAATAATCGATGGTATAAAAAAGCTCTGAACGCGAAAATGAACCGAATGAGCTGTAAAAACCGTTCAGCACTGCAGAAAAGCAGCAAAAAACAGCGGAAACGGCAATTATGAAAAGCGACGGCAAAATTTCTTTTCCGGTGAAAAATCTCGCGTACGGATATGCAATAATAAATATAATCAAAGTTCCCGCGGTTCCGGAAAAAAGAGACAGTTTAAGAGCAATCCGGTAAGTTAATCTTGCGTCACGCAAGCGGCCGGATTCAATATAATCTGCGGAAAGCCGGCGAACCGCTTCGGGAATACCCGCGAAAGCAATAAGCAAAACCGGAATAAAAAGCTCATAAACGGAGCTGAAATATCCGCGCCCTACCGCGCCCAGTCGGTTTGTCAGAGTTGCAGAGAACAGTAAAAAAGCGACAACCGGCAAAACGGCCGTGAAAAAGCCGCCGCCCGAACGCTTTTTTGTTTTTTTGCTTGATGAATTCAATTAATTCACTCTCCGAAATAATTTATGGTTTGCCGAGAAATTCACATAAAAGACTTTCTTCGATAAGCGCGGACCTCTCAATCCTTTCAAATCGGTCAAGGGTGTCGCGGTACTCACGCGCCTCATTCTCAAACTCAGTGCCTTCAACCGTTTCAAGCAAAGTTAAAGCTTCAGCGGCAATAAGACCGGGCTCGCAGGGATGAAATGAATCCAGCTTAATATCCGCGTTTGAGCGGAAAGGAAAAATATATTTCTCCTCACCTGCCATAACACTGCCCCAGTTGGCAAAAGTTTCCGCCGCTGGGGTCGCCCTGAATTTGCTGTCACGCACAAGTCGGCGCAGAAAGCGCATATTTCTTTTGCTCAAAACCGTAACATTGTCATCATCATAAACACGCGATGAAACGCTGACATAGAGCCTTGCGACAAATTCATCATCATGGCCGCCCGAAATAAGCGGATTAAGCCCGTGAATTCCCTCAACAATCAGCACCGTGTCACCGTCAAGTTTAAGATGCTTTACATCTTTTGATCTTGAATGAGTTGTAAAATCAAAAACCGGTAAGATTGACTCTCCGTTTTCAATAAGCTCCTCAAAGCATTTGCTTATCAGCGGCAAATCAAGTGAATAAATGCTTTCAAAATCATAACTTCCGTCGGAATTAAGCGGATAAAGATCAAGAGATTCAAGATAAAAGTCATCAAGCGAAATTGTTTTTGCCACTTTGCCTTTTTTTTCAAGAAAGCCGGAAATAAGCCCTGCAGTTGTTGTTTTGCCGGATGAGCTGGGGCCCGCGAGCATCGCTATTTTTTTATTGCTGTCAAGAATGAACTGAGCCGCTTTCTCAACAGCATTGAAATAGTTTTTTGAGCTTTGCCGCACAAAGCCCTCGGGATCGTGACGGGCGGCGAAATTAATTGTTTCAACAGTGTATTTTGTCATATATGTTCCTTATAAAATTCAATTATTTTTTCTTTGCGTTGCGTCAGTTCGTCGAACCTTGAAATATATTCGTACGGATATTTGAAATTGAATATTCTTTCAATATATTCGCCGGACGGCGCTTTGAGTTTTGTAACAGCTCCGGCGCCCGCGGCAAAAACAGTATGGCATTCTTCCATCATAAAAACATTATATAAACACTCTTTACCGGGCAGGGACCACCCGACATTTTCAAGGTTGCCGACGCATTTGCTCTGACGGTACATATAATACGGAGTATAGCCGGAGTTTTTCAGCTTTGACTGCGCGTAATCAAGCATTTGCACCGCGCGGGAGCCGTCCTGAACATCGGCGCCGTTAACCGCAAGCTCAGAGGAGCGTTTAAGCGCGAGAGTGTGAACCGTAATGTTTTCCGGCGCCAGGGTAACCGCGGTATCAACGCTTTGGCGGAAATTCTCAACAGTGTCTCCGGTAAGGCCGGCAATCAAATCCATATTGACGCATTCAAAGCCGGCGGATTTAGCCTGCCTGTAAGCGCTTATAATCTGCTCAACGGTATGCTGCCTGCCGATCGCGTCAAGAACACTCTGTGAAAAAGTCTGCGGATTAATGCTTATTCTGCCCACATTGTGAAAACGCAGTGCGCGCAGCTTCGGCAGAGTAACGGTATCCGGTCTTCCGCATTCAACCGTATATTCTTTTAAGGTTGACAAATCAAAACTTTTTTCTATTTGTGAACACAGCCTGTCAAGCTGAAAAGCCTCAAGTACCGACGGGGTGCCTCCGCCGAAATACACGCTTTCGATTTTAAGATTAAGCCGTGAAGCGAGTTTTCCGTACTGTTCAAGTTCTTCACAAAGCCTGTCAAGATATTCGGGAACAAGCTTTTTAGCGGCGGGAGTTGTGATAGAGTGAGAAACAAAAGAACAGTAACTGCATCTGCTCGGGCAAAACGGGATTGAAACATAAAGGCTGAAAGAATCCGGTTGTGATAAACTTATAATTTCACTTTCCGCTTTTGAAACAGCGGCGGCAAGAGCGGTTTTCGCGTCGCTGACAAGCAAATTCTCTTTAAACCGCTTTATCGCCTGTGTTTCGCCGAAATCTCTTATGTATTTTGTCATAAGCTTGGAGGGCCGCACACCCGTGAGCACCCCCCACGGAGGTAAATAGCCGGTGATTTCGCTCAGGCAGTCAAAAAGCAGTCTGCCCATAACAAGCTCATCTTTTTCCGAAAATGTTGACGGCGATTGTTTTTTTACGCTTTTTCCCGAAATCAGGCAGGAAACATATACCGTTCCGTCGGCGATTCTTGTTTCAACCGTATCTTCATTTCCGTAATTCCCGTTTTCATAAACAAGTTTTATTGTTTCATTAGGAAAGAAAATGCGGCACAGGTTTTCTGTTTCATAATGAAAGCTATGGTTCAGAACAGCTAAAATCAACTTCTGCACATCCTTCGGATGAAAATGTTGCGCACTCTCTCGCTGTCAAGCGTTGTTTCACGGTTATGCCCAGGAAGAACACGGTAATCACCCTCCAGCGCGAGGAGCTTATTGATTGAGTTTTTTAGTTCTTCGGTGCTTCCTCCCGGAAAATCCGTTCTGCCTACGGTGCGGCAAAAAAGGGTGTCGCCCGAAAAAACTGTTTTTTCATCCTCTACAATATAACATACGCTGCCTTTGGTATGCCCCGGAGTATGCATAACTTTTATCTCCGTATTTCCGAGATAAAGACTGTCTCCGTCTTCAACAATTATATCGGGCGTTACGGGATTAAACACATCTTCCGCCCCGTTGACACGCGCAAGGTTAATTCCCGAGTCTGTAAGCATCGGAACATCGGCGCTGTGAACAACGACCTTGGCGCCGTATGTCTGCTGAACACCGTAAGCACCGAGAATATGGTCAAAATGCCCGTGAGTGAGAAGAACATATTTGACCTCGCAGCCGAGAGATTTGATTTCTTTTTCGGTATTGATTTTTTCGTCAAACGCGCAGGCGTCAACTATAGCCGCCTCATTGCTTTTTTCATCATAAGCAAGCCAGCAGTTTGCCATCATGGGATATTCATTCTCAATAAGTTTTATAAGCATTTTTATCCCCTTCTGCTCTGCTTGAATATTTCGGTGTCAAGCCAGATTGTAACGGGCCCGTCATTGACGATATTCACCTTCATATCCGCGCCGAATACTCCCCGCTCAACTTTTTTAATTCCGTTTTGAGTGAGAAGTGAGCAAAAATACTCATACATTTCATTTGCCTCATCGGGCGAAGCGGAAGCCACAAAAGACGGACGGTTGCCTTTGCGGCAATCAGCGCAAAGCGTAAACTGAGATACAACAAGCGCTTCACCGTCAATATCCGTTATGCTCAGGTTCATTTTACCGTCAGGGTCATCGAAAACGCGCAGCTTGGTTATTTTGGAAGCGAGAGTTTCCGCTTCGGCTTTTGTGTCGCCCTGCATAACGCCGAGCAGAATATTGAAACCTTTATCTATTTTTCCGGCAATGTTTCCGTCAACGGAAACATCGGAGTTTAAAACACGCTGAATCAACGCTCTCATATCAAACACCCGTTCTTTCTATTTCAAGAACATCCTCAACCTTTCTCAGCTTATCCGTAAGGTTTTTGAGGTGTTCAAGACTGTTTACAATTACGGTAATGCTGAAAATACATCTGCCGTCACTGAAATTCCTTGTGTTAAGGTCGTTTATCATTATTCTCATTGAAGCAAGAAGGCCCGTTATATCGGCTATCATACCCATCCTGTTGAGGCAGGTAATCTGAATGGTACATTTAAATTCCTCTTTATTGTTTTTGCCGTCCCAATACGCTTTTATCCATCTGTCGGGCTCAGCGCAGGCCGATATATCGGCAGGCACATTGGTACAGTTTCTTGTGTGAATGGAAACGCCGTGACCTCTTGTGATAAAACCGATTATTTCATCGCCCGGCAAGGGGTTGCAGCAGCGTGAAAATTTGATGAGGCAGTTATCAATTCCCTCAACGACAACGCCGTCATTACTTTTTGTGCGTTTAACGGGAGTGACGATTTCCGCGGGCTTTTCGGGCTGTTTCGCCTTGGCAATTTTCGCGTATTCATCACGGATATAGGGAATCATTTTAGCTACGGAAACGCCGCCGTAGCCTATGGAAGCGTAAAAATCATCCACCGTTTTGCAGTGCTGGCGCTCCGCGAGTTTCTGCACAAAGGCGTCATATTCCTCGGAAGTTAAGCGAATATAGTTATGGCGGAACTCTTTTTCAAGCTCGTTTTTACCCTCAACAATGTTTTCATCTCTTCGCTCTTTTTTGTACCACTGTCTGATTTTCGAGCGTGCCTGACTTGTTTTGACAATATTAAGCCAGTCTCTGCTGGGGCCTTTACCGGGTTGAGAAGATGTAAGAATTTCAATAATCTCGCCGTTCTTGATTTCATAATCTATGGGAACAATTCTGCCGTCAACCTTTGCCCCGGTCATCCTGTTACCGACCGCCGAATGAACCGCGTAAGCAAAATCTATAACCGTCGCTCCTACAGGCAGATTGAAAACATCGCCTTTGGGCGTGAACACAAACACCTCTTCGGGCGCAAGGTCGCTTTTTATTGTGCTTACAAGATCTTCAACATCCTCCGATTCTTTCTGATCGTCAAGAAGCTGCCTTATCCATGACAGCCTTTCCTCAAATTTCACTTTACCGGAGATGCCGAGCTTATATTTCCAGTGAGCGGCAATGCCGTATTCGGCTGTGTGATGCATTTCCCATGTTCTTATCTGAACCTCAAAAGGAATGCCCTCTTTGCCGATTACCGTTGTGTGAAGCGACTGATACATATTGGGCTTCGGTGTTGAAATATAATCCTTGAACCTGCCCGGGATGGACTGAAACATATCGTGAATAAGACCCAAACAGTTGTAACAGTCCGTAATTGTGTCAACTATTATCCTTATGGCGTAAATGTCATAAATCTCATCAAACTCTTTGCCCTGAATATACATCTTGCGGTAGATGCCGTGAACGGATTTAATTCTGCCGCTGACTTTGGCGCCGCTGACCTCGGGAACAACCCTTTTCTCAACCCTTTCTTTTATATCCTGCAAAAACTCGTTTCTCGATTTGCTCTGCGCCTCAAGCTTTTCTTTAATATCGTTATAAGCTATAGGGTCAAGGTAGCTTATGGCAAGGTCTTCAAGCTCTTCTTTAATCGGTCTGATACCGAGACGGTGAGCTATAGGCGCGTAAATCTCAATTGTCTCAACCGAAATATCTCTTCTTTTTTTATCGCTCTTGAACATCAGCGTGCGCATATTGTTAAGGCGATCCGCGAGTTTAATGATGATTACCCTTATATCTTTTGACATAGCGAGCAGCATTTTGCGTATGTTTTCAGCCTGCTGCTCCTCTCTGCCGGAGCGTACGGTCGAAACGCCCTCCTCTTTGGTGCTGATAGGCACCTGGCCGATTTTCGTAACGCCGTCAACAAGCTCGGCAATCTCTGTGCCGAACTCATTTTCAATATCTTTTAAGGAGCAGTCGGTATCCTCAACAACATCGTGAAGCAGAGCCGCGGCTATTGACTGGTAATCAAGCCCTAAATCGGCAAGAATTTTCGCTACCGAAAGAGGATGAACAATATAAGGCTGACCCGATTGCCTTTTTTGATTAATATGGGCGTTATGTGAAAACTCATAGGCTTTGTTTACAACGGAAAGCTCATCTTTAGAAAACGAGGAAATCGATGAAAAGAGCGCGTCTTTGCACCCCTGTTCCGTTTCACAGCCCGGTTCAAAATAATTCTTATTTTTAAAGTGTTCGTTATCCATAATGCCCTCGGGAATTACATATAATTTTTAATTCTTTTCATCAAAACCGAATCGTTGAGATCTACTTTGCCGTTTGTTTCGGCAGGTGCAAGTCTTCCGCCGTTTGTTTTTGTTATAACACCCATTTCAAGCATATCGGCAACCGCAACGGCTACTTTACAGTATTCGGTGCCGTCATCGCCGAGATGCATACAGATCTGCTCAAAACTGTCATCAACCGGTTTTGACATCTTTATGTGTTTGAAAACCTCAACCTGAATGTTACGGTCAGGCAGCGCGCACTCAGCCTGTTCGCGGCTGAGCGGCATTTCGCCGAGAACCTTCTCATAAAGCCTGCGGCCGAGCAAAACTTTGTTTTCATCTGTATGAGAAGGTCTGATGTTTTTAACATTTACTGATATTCTTGTTTCGCCGTTATATATGTTTCTGTCAAGAGTAACGGCAAGGTCAACAATATCTCCTCTGCTGTACGGAAAAAGCTTTTCCTGCATTCCGAACCAGACAGCCCCCGTGCGAGCGTCGTTTTTTGAAATGGTAAGCCTCATATGCCTGCCGTCGCCTATAGATGAAAAATCCTCAATTTTAACACCGTAAAGCCCGAAACACGGCTGAGGATTGCCCGCGCCGAACGGTTCCATAACATCAAGAGCATTGAGAATATCGAGACTTATTGAACCGGGGTTTATGCGGCAGTCGATTTTCTGAACGGGGAACGGCATTTCAACACTGTCGGCGTAATCGTTTATTCTGATGCGGAATTCTTCAATTCTGTCGCTGTTAAGCCCTATGCCCGCCGCGAGAGTATGACCGCCGAAATGAGTGAGACAGTCGCTTACGGCCTCAATGGCTTTGAAAATTGAAAAACCTTCTATGCTGCGGCATGAGCCTCTTGCCTCGCTGCCGTTTTTGGAAATAACAACAGCCGGTTTACCGTAACGCTCGGCAATTCTTGAAGCGACAATACCTATTACCCCCTGGTGCCAGCCTTCGGAAGCTACAACAATAATGCTGTCACGCGATAAGCCCGGCTTTTCGGCGAGCATCGCGCTCACTTCACCGAAAATCTCGGTTTCGGTTTTTTGGCGCGCCTGATTCATTGAGTTTATTTCTTCAACAAGCCTTTCGGCGGTAATCTCATCATCACACAAAAGCAGGTAAAGCGCTTTTTCAGCCGAGCCCATTCTGCCGGTGGCGTTTATGCGCGGGCAAATTGTGAACGCCGCGCTTGAGGCGCCGATTTTTTTGCCCTGACCCGCCGATTTTTCAAGAAGAACCTTAAGACCGATGCGCGGAGATGTGTTGATTGTGTTAAGCCCGTAACGCACAAGAGAGCGGTTTTCACCTTTAAGGTTGACAACATCGGCAACTGTGCCTATAGCCACAAGGTCGCCGAACTCATCAAGCATTGAATCCTCATCGCCGCCTTCAAGGGCACTTACAAGCTTAAACGCTACACCTACACCCGAAAAATCCTTGAATTCACTCGGGCAGTCTTTTCTGTGCGGGTTCACAACTGCAACGGCATCGGGAAGTTTTTCGCCCACCTTGTGATGATCGGTAACAACAAGGTCAACGCCGAGTGATTTGCATAATTCCGCCTCTTCAACGGCGGAAATGCCGTTATCAACGGTAATTATCAGTTTAACCCCCTGCTCCGCGAGTTCACGAACCGAATCACAGCTGAGGCCGTAGCCTTCCGTAAGCCTGTCGGGTATGTATCGAACAACATTGGCCTCTCTCATTTCAAGATATGAATACAACAGCGCGGTGGCGGTTATTCCGTCGGCGTCATAATCGCCGAAAACCGCGATTTTCTGAAAATCATCTATGGCAAGCTGTATCCTTCGCACGGCTTTATCCATATCGGCAAATGAAAAGGGGTCAATCATCAGCGGCGCGCTTGGGTCTAAAAATTCTTCAATTTCATCATAATCCGTAATCCCCCGTGAAACAAGAATATAGGCGGTAAGCGGGTCAACACTGAAATCTTCCGCTATCTGCGCCGCCAAATCCTTGTCGCACTCGGAGACTGTCCATTTTTTACGAACCAAAAACTATCATTCCCCGGTTATTATTTAAAAAGATAAACTCTGCTTTCGTAAGGGCGAAGTTCAAAGCAGTTGTTAATCTGACCGCGCACCGGATAATTTGAGATAACAAGTTCGCCCTTGCTCATATCATAACCGTCAGGCGCGTTGAATTTAACGATTTTATCTGAAAAAGAGTTGATAACAAGCAGTTTCTGACCTTTATAGTTGCGTTCATAAACAAACAGTTTGCCGCTGTTTTTGTAATACTGTTTGAAATTGCCGTAAATTACAATCTCATTTTCTTTTCTGAATTTAATAAGTTTGCGGTAATAATTGAGAATGGAGTTTTCATCTTTCTCAGCCGCTTCAACATTAATCTCGGTGTAATTGGGGTTGATTTTAAACCACGGTTCATCCGCCGTTGTGAAGCCGGCGTTTTTGGATGAGTTCCACTGAACGGGTGTTCTCGCGTTTTCGCGGTTAACCTTCGCGGAGAGTTTAAGGAATCTTTCCTCATTAAAGCCGAGCATTTTGAAAAGCCTGAAATTGTTGAAAGTCATAACATCCTTATATTCATTAATACTGTCGAATTTAAGGTTTGTCATTCCTATTTCCTGACCCTGATAAATAAACGGGGTTCCGCACTGCAGCATATACATGGTTGCGAGCATTTTCGCGCTTTCAACTCTGTAATTTATATTCCCGTATCTCTCAATTATGCGTGCGTGGTCGTGATTTTCAATGTAAAGGCTGTTCCAGCCTTTGCCGTACATCTGAGTCTGCCATCTGTCAAAAGTTTTTTTCAGTTTGCGAAGGCTGAAAGGAATTTTTATCCAGTCCGCCATAAAGCAGTCGGCATTCATATGGTCAAACGAAATGAGCATATCAAGCTTCTGGCCGGGACCCTCAGAGCAGAAATTGACGGCGTCTTTAAGGCTTGTCATAGGGCCCTCACCTACCGCGAAACAGTCATATTCATTGAGAACCTGCCTGAACTCATCAAGATATTCCTCAAGGTGCGGGCCGTGCTTGTAATGCTCAATTCCGCAGGCAATGGGAATGGGGAAGCCGTTCGGCAGACCTTCTTTTTTTGAAATGAATGTTATAACATCCTCGCGGAAACCGTCAACGCCCATATCAAGCCAAAAGCGCATTATGCTTTTAACCTCTTCGCGCACCTTGGGGTTATCCATATTCAAATCCGGCTGTTTTTTCGCGAAAACATGAAGGTAATACTGGTCAAGATCTTTATTGTATTCCCATGCCTTGCCTTCAAAAATAGAAAGCCAGTTGTTGGGCGGTTTTTTGCCGCCCTTCTTTTTGCCGTCGCGCCAGAAATAATAATCGTGGTAGGGATTGTCTTTGCTTTTCATACTCTCCTTGAACCACTCATGCTCATCGGATGTATGATTGACCACAAGATCCATAAAAACTTTCATTCCGCGTTTGTGTGCGCTGTCAAGAATCTTTTTGAAATCGTCAAGAGTGCCGAATTCCGGGTTAATGTTTTTATAATCGGATATATCATAACCGTAATCCGCGTTAGGCGTGGGATAAATCGGTGAGAACCATATTCCGTCAACACCGAGGCTCTGAATATAATCAAGTTTGCTGTAAACGCCCGGAAGGTCGCCTATGCCGTCGCCGTTACTGTCACATAATGACCGGGTCCATATCTGATAAACAGACATCTCTTTGTACCATTTTCTTGTAATTTCCGCCATAAACTCATCAACCTTTCTTAAAGATAAAAATTCATTTTATTTTATCATAATGATTTATAATAATCAATATATAATATATGAAATATTGTGGTTTTTTTGTGTTTTTTCGCATTAAAACACAATATAATGTAAAAAAAACCAGACGCACACCCGAAACGGATATGCGCCTGAAATTAATATTATTCAATCAGATGTTTTCAAACCCGCTGAAGCCTTTGAAAATCTTCTCAGTGTAAACATTGTTTTCGTTTCTGTTATGAAGCGGGTACCAGACCTGAGCGAAGAAGGGGTTGATCTTTGCCTCATCATCGTAAGCCCAATAGAACTTTTTGCCTTCGCAATCGGTCGGGAATTCCGCCGGGCACCAGTGGCCGCCCTTGAGAACAAGGTTTGCGCTCATCATAAACTCATTGCCTCTCGCGGATTTCCATTTAATGGGTGTATAGAAATCAACATATTCCTCTTCGGTAGCAAGGCATTCGCCGCCTCTGAACGCAGCGGCTTTTTTAAGGTCGTCAAGTGTTATTTCACTCACGGGTTTGCTCTCATCGTAACCGTGGTCAAGAACAATAACATCATCAGCCGTTGTTTTCTTTGAAGGGATTACCACATCGAAATTCTCCCATTTGTCGGGCAGCGCGAGATACTCTTCCATTGAGCCGTAATAAGCGGAAACTCTTTCGGGAACTTTGTTTTCAATCCACCAGCGTGTGCCGTAAATCTCTTTTTTCGCGAGTGAGCCGAGGAAGCCCTTAACGGCAAAGGCAAAGGGTTTTGCCATAAACGCGAGTTTGTAGTAAGGAGCAACCTGATCGATAAGTGATTTGAAATACTCTTCAACGGGGATATTTGCTCTGAAATGGCAGTATTTCTCAAGCTCATCGCCGTCATAATACCACTGGCCGTGGAAATTCTTTGTAACAAACCAGTTGGGTTTGAAAAGCTTTTTAACGGAGCCCAAACGAAGCGTTTTCTGCATAAGGAGTTCTTCAAACTCATAGTTTGTAAGTCTGTACTGCTCACCGGAACCGATGTTGTAAAATCTTCTCCAGAACTCTTCGGGAATATCATCGCCGCAAACATTAACCATAAGCCTTGCGGAATCCTCAACGGTTGCCCATTCAAGAACACCGTTGATGGGTACATGGAACATAATGGGGTCAAGGTTTTTAAGAATATCGGCATAAAGAATACCGGACTGGCGGCAGGACGCCCAGTATTTAAGACCGCTTTCCGCGACAATCTGCTCCGCAAGAACTTTTGAGCAGGCGTAGTGGTCATAAATTGAGATTTTAATGGGGTCGCCTGTGCGCGCCCAGTGAATGGGGGCATTTCTGTCGCCTGTTTCGGCAACCGTGCCGATATAAACAAGCTTGATTGAGTCGGGGTCGGGCTGAGCCTTTATGGCATTAACAATATTTCTCGCGGCTGTGGTGTTGGTAACAACGGTTTTTGTGGGGAAATAGTCAGCGGCGGGCGATACCATACCGCCTACATGAAGAACATAATCGGCGCCCGCTACGCAGGAAAGAACATCCTCATATTTTGTAAGGTCGCCCCAAACAATTTTAACGCAGGGATCATTTTCATAGGGCTTGAATTTAAGTTTGTTTTTTTCACTGCCTCTGAGAAGAACAACAATGTTGAACTTATCTCTGTGTTTGAGAAACTCGGTAAAGCTGTGAAAGCCCATATTACCGGAAGCGCCGGTAAGAAATACGGTTTTTTTCGCCATTTGAAATGCCTCCAAATCTAATATGATTGTTATTAATGCAAACAACAGTTTTATTCTATCATAGATAAAAAAATTTATCAACCGCAAATATTAAGAAAAAGTTAATTATTTTAAATAATTCAGATTTTCATTAAATTTTTAAACTCTTTTTCGACTTCATACATCTGCTCAATCTCTTTTTTTCTGCTGTCAAAAAGCTCGGAGCAGTCACGCGCTCTGCTGTAAATATTCATCGGCACACCGGTTAAATTCATGTGGTACTTTGCGTTGACGGGGTAGCACTGGCACTCTATTGTTGAGGCAAAACCGAGAAAGTTCTGAACTCTTTGAGCCTTTTCGGGTTCTTTCTCGAAATTATTGCAAAGCCATGAATATATTTCGGGATGAAAATTTGCCATTACCCCGGAATAACCCGCGCAGCCCGCTCTCAGGCTTTCAAGCAGGATGGCTCCGTTGGCATTGAAGATTTTGAGCCCGGTGTCTTTTGTAAATTCAAGTTTTTCCCTTATCATCCCGATGGAGCAGCAGGTATCTTTTAAAAACAAAAGAGGGCTCATTTGCGCGCACTCTTTGAGAACATCGGGAGTCATTAACCTTTTGTACGGATACGGGCATTCATAAATTCCCAAACCTATTTCGGGAATTGACGAAACGGCTTTTGAGTAATTCCTCAGAAAAACATCTTTGCTTTCATTTTCTTTCGCGAAGCGGTTGGCAATAAAAACATAAGCATCAATGCCTTCATCAATAAAAGCGTCAGCCTCATAAATCTGGCGGTCAAGGCTGTCCGCGGTATGGCCCGACGCAACTATACTTATGCCCTTCGGCGCGTTCCTGATTATAAAACGCAAAAGCTCAAGCCTTTCTTCAAAACTGAGAAAAAACATCTCGCTTGACTGGCACACGGCGAAAATTCCGTCAACTCCGTTTTGAGAATACCACTCCAATATGCCGAGAATCGCCTCAAAATCAATTTTATTGTCTTCGGTGTAAGGGGTGATCATTGTAGGGTAAACCCCGTTTTTAATGTTTTTTATCATAAATTATCCACCTGCAAATCTATTATTTTTTCACGGATTTCTCCGGCAAAATAAAACGAACCGCAAACAATAAGAACATCGTCTTTGCCGATGCTGTTATATGCGTATTTCAAAGCGTGTGCACTGTCGGGAACCGCTACACAGTTCGCGCAGTATTCCGACGCGGTTTCACAAAGTTTTTCAGCGGAAAGAGCACGCGGGACTTTCGTATGTGTTGCGACAACGGCGTAAAAAAACGGCGCGGTTATTCTGAGATATGCGTCAAAGTCTTTGTCGGCCATCATTGAAACTACGGCTATAATTCTCTTACCGCTGAGAAATGTTTTTAAATATTGCGCGAGAACTTTCGCGCAGCCTTCATTATGGCCTCCGTCAAGAATCACCAAAGGGTTTTTGTGCATTATCTCAAGGCGGGCGGGCATTGCAGACGCGGCAACACCCCGCAAAAAAGCTCTGTCGGGAATATTATAACCGGATTGTTTGATAACCTGTGCGGCCGTGATTGCCGTAACGGCGTTTTTAACCATGTGCTCGCCGATAAGAGGAAGCCGGAACTCCATGCCCATATAAGTAAATGATGAGCCTGTTTCATTAACCGTAATGTTGTCCGCGCGACGCAAATCGGGAACAATCAGCCGGTTATGCTTTTCAAAACAGGTCTGTTCAATAACATCCATTGCCTCTTTTTCCTGCTCGGGGTAACAAACGCAAACGCCGCCTTCTTTAACGGTTCCGCATTTTTCAAACGCTATTTGCGAAATAGTGTTCCCGAGAACGGCGGTATGATCTTTTGAAATTGAGGTTATAACATTAACAACCGGGCACTCGATAATGTTTGTGGCGTCAAATCTGCCGCCCAAGCCGACCTCAAGCACAACAAAATCACATTTTTTCTTTCTAAAATAAATAAAAGCCGCCGCGGTAATTGCTTCAAATTCCGTGGGAAATACTCCCCTTATATTAAGAATTTCAACCGCTGTTTTAACCTCGTCAACAGCTTCGGCGAGTTCGTAAGGTTCTATCATACGGCCGTTAAACTGTATTCTTTCACGAAAATCGAGAACATAGGGTGAAGTGAAAAGGCCTGTTGAAAAGCCCGCCTCGGTCAGTATGTTTGAGATAATCGTGCTTGTTGAGCCTTTGCCGTTTGTGCCCGCCACATGAATGAATTTTATGCCTTGCTGAGGCTTGCCGAGAATATCGCACAATGCTTTTATTCTCTCAAGCCCGGGCTTAATTCCGAAGCGTTCGAGCGAATGTATATATTCTATTGCCTCGTTACAGTTCATAGGAACACCGCCGTTCATTTAAAAAGCGGGCAGGAAGCCCGCTTTTATATTAATTAACCGAGTTTTTTTATGCTCTCTTCAAGCATCGTGATTTTTTCGCCGAGTTTTGCGGCCTGCTCTTTTTGCGCGGATACAACCGCTTCGGGCGCTTTGGCGACAAAATTAGCGTTGTTGAGCTTATTGTTGACAAATTCAAGATCTTTCATCGCGGCGGCAAGTTCTTTGTTAAGCCTTGCTTTTTCCGCCTCAAAATCAATAAGGTCACCCAACGGAATATAAATTTTCGCGTCTTCCGTAACTATGCAAACGGCAGAATCATCGCTGAATTCATCGGCGAGTTCGATTTCCGAAGCGCTCGCAAGCCTTTGCATGAATACTCCCGCCTGCTCAAATGTATTTTTATAAACGCTTGTGATGATAATCTTCGCTTTTCTTGAAGGCGGAACATTCATCTCTGCTCTGCGGTTGCGAACGGCGCGTATTGCTCTCATAATACGGTTCATTTCCGTTTCCTCATCCGGGAAAGCGAGGCTTTCATCAAACTGCGGCCACGCGGAAATCATCAGTGCTTCATCGCCGTGCGGAATTGTCTGGTAAATCTCTTCGGTAATAAAAGGCATAAACGGGTGAAGAAGCTTGAGAATGCCCGTCATAATATAAACAAGCACTTTTTTAACATCCGCGTTGCCTGCCTGAAGTCTGATTTTAGCAAGTTCAATATACCAGTCGCAGAAAATATCCCACACAAAATCATACAGTTTCGCGACGGCTATTCCGAGCTCAAATTTTTCGAGATTGTCCGTAACCTCTTTCACAAGGTCATTGTAAAGGCTGACAACCCATTTATCTTCGAGCGCAAGATTATCGGGAAGCTCACAGGCAATGTTCTCCTCGCCGAGGTTCATCATGATAAACCTTGAAGCGTTCCAGAGCTTATTCGCGAAATTGCGTGAAGCGCTTACCTTCTCATCGGAATAACGCATATCATTGCCGGGGCTGTTGCCCGTAGCGAGCATAAAGCGCAGGGCGTCGGCGCCGAACTTGTCAATAATCTCAAGCGGATCAACGCCGTTGCCGAGTGATTTTGACATTTTTCTGCCCTGAGAATCCCTTACCAGGCCGTGAATAAGCACGGTATCAAACGGAGCTTTGCCGGTATAGGCAAGGCCGGAGAAAATCATACGGCTTACCCAGAATCCGATAATATCGTAACCTGTTACAAGAGTGTTTGTGGGGTAATAATGTTTGAGATCTTCGGTTTCATCCGGCCAGCCGAGAGTTGAAAACGGCCAGAGAGCAGATGAGAACCATGTGTCGAGCGTATCGGAATCCTGCTCAATGTTTTTTGAACCGCATTTCGGGCAGGTGTCAATGTCTGTTTTGCTAACCGTTGTTTCGCCGCAATCCCCGCAATACCACGCAGGGATTCTGTGGCCCCACCAGAGCTGACGCGAAATGCACCAGTCGCGTGAGCCGCGCATCCAGTTCATGTAGTTTTTGGTAAATCTTTCGGGAACGAATTTAACCTCGCCTTTTTCA
Organism: uncultured Eubacteriales bacterium; assembly: GCA_900319455.1. Taxonomy (GTDB): domain Bacteria; phylum Bacillota; class Clostridia; order Oscillospirales; family Acutalibacteraceae; genus CAG-177. The sequence goes on along the minus strand of ONON01000259.1, from coordinate 1,344 downwards.
ACGGAATCAATCGCGGGTTCGGCAAGAGGAGCCATACGGACAAACCACTGTTTTGAAACCATAGGCTCAATATCGTTATGGCAGCGGTAGCATACGCCTACCTCATGCTTGAGGGGTTCAATATTTTTGATATATCCGCCCGCTTCAAGGTCGGCGACAATAGCCTTGCGCGCCTGCATTGTTGTCATACCGGCATATTTTCCGCAGTCAAGAACCTCGGGCTCATCCGCGGACGCCCTGCCGCTTTTAACAAGCTCCTCATATTCTTTTCTTTCGGCCGCTCCGGTAAGATGACCGTCATAGGTAAATGTGCGAACAACGGGAAGATTGTGCCTGAGACCGACTTCATAGTCATTGGGGTCATGAGCGGGAGTGATTTTAACTACACCCGTACCCTTCTCCATATCCGCGTGTTCGTCACAGACGATGGGAATTTCTTTGTTGAGAAGGGGAAGAATGGCGTGGCAGCCGTGAAGGTGGGCATAGCGCTCATCAGCGGCGTTTATTGCCACAGCTGTGTCACCCAGCATTGTTTCCGGGCGGGTTGTCGCGAGCTCAAGCTTTTCTCCGGTTTCTTTTACCGTATAGAGAAGATGCCAGAAATGGCTGTCTTTTTCTTCGTATTCGACTTCGGCGTCGGAAATGGATGTGTTGCAATGCGGGCACCAGTTGACCATACGGTTGCCGCGATAAATAAGGTTTTTCTCATAAAGGCTTACAAAAACCTCGCGCACCGCTCTTGAACAGCCTTCGTCAAGAGTAAAGCGCTCACGCTCCCAGTCACAGGATGAGCCGAGCTTTTTAAGCTGTTTGATTATTGTGCCGCCGTACTGTTTTTTCCAATCCCACGCGCGTTCAAGGAACTTTTCTCTGCCGAGTTCTTCTTTGGATGTGCCCTCGCTTCTGAGCTTTTCAACAATTTTAGCCTCCGTCGCTATTGAGGCGTGGTCTGTGCCGGGAAGCCATAAGGTATCAAAGCCCTGCATTCTTCTCCAGCGGATAAGAATATCCTGAAGAGTATTGTCGAGCGCGTGCCCCATATGAAGCTGACCTGTGATATTCGGCGGAGGAATAACTATTGTGTATGGCTTTTTGTCATTTTCAACGCGGGCGTGAAAATAATTGCCTTTAAGCCAGAAAGAATATATTCTGTCTTCAACCTCTTTCGGGTCATACTGTTTTGCGAGTTCTTTTGCCATATATAAAACCTCTGTTTAATAAAATACTTTTTGATTATAACATAAAAATCGGCACTGTCAACCGATAACACGGCAGTTATCAAACCTGTATAAGCGTGTAAATCTCACCGGGCTGAGTGTTGAATTCAACATACGTAACATCTTT
>ONON01000018.1 GCA_900319455.1 uncultured Eubacteriales bacterium | reverse complement strand
TTCGCCGCGCTCAACGCGCAGTAATCTTCTCCGGCTCAGCCGCGGCGATACCATTTGAAAAGCAAGGAGACAGAAAAATGAAAAAAGCACTTATAATCTTAACGGTTTTTACTCTTGTTCTCACAATCTTTACGGGTTGCGGTGAAAAAAGAATAAAAGGCACCGACAATGTCACAATGGCGGGCGAGTCTGAAATCCCCGCGCTGACTCAGGAGGACGGGGCGCTTGCCCGCGATGAAAGCGGCAATATGATTGTTGCCGTCACCGGCGAAAACGGCGAGGCAATAACGAACTCCGAAGGCAATGTTGCAACAACGGCTGTTCCCATTTCGGCGGCAACGCTCAACGGCGATATGGTAGAGTCACGCTTTTTCAGCGTTACCATCCCCAAGGGCTGGCAATACCTTACAAGTTACAATGAAGTTATTGTGGGCTCGGATGACAAAAACGAAACGAACAAAATCGTTATTTCATCACGCAGCCTTGAAGATCAGGAGGGCAAAGCCGATTACCCCGGCCAGAACATATTTACCATTGAAAAGGGAGCCTGCGTCATTGAAAAAGATGAAACCGAGAAGGTTAAAATCGCAGGCGTTGAAGCTACCCGCGAACGCCTTGATGTTTCAGGCGCCAAGATTACCGACAATGTAAGCAAAGAAGACGCGGCTCAGTTCGAACTCAGAGTAATCAGCTACTACACCTTTAAAGGACCCAATGCCGTTTACGGCGTAAGGTGCGAATCGAAAGACCCGAAAACGGCTGACAAAGTGTTTGAGGAAGTTATAAACACAATGGTTCTTTATTAAGGAGGAGCATTAATGTTATTCACCCAGGATATAGGCATTGACCTCGGCACCGCGAATACTCTTGTTTATGTTAAGGGCAAGGGCATAGTTATTCGTGAGCCTTCGGTTGTTGCGGTTGACCGCAAGCTCAACCCTCCGAAGGTGGTCGCGGTCGGCAGTGAAGCAAAGGATATGATAGGGCGAACACCCGGCTCAATCACAGCCGTTCGCCCGCTTAAAGACGGAGTTATAGCTGATTTTGATGTTACCGCCGATATGATAAAAGAGTTTGTCAGGCGCGTTACAAACCGTTCTCCGCTTAACAGAATAAGAATACTTATCTGCATACCTTCCGGCGTTACCGAGGTTGAGCGCAAAGCCGTTTATGACGCAGCCAAAAGCGCCGGAGCAAAATATGTAAGCCTTATTGAGGAACCCATGGCGGCCGCCATAGGCGCGGGTCTGCCTGTTGCCGAGGCGTCGGGCAGTATGGTTGTTGATATAGGCGGCGGCACATCGGAAGTGGCGGTTATCTCGCTCGGCGATGTTGTAACCTCAAAATCCGCCCGTGTAGCGGGAGATAAATTCGATGAGGCGATAATTGCCTATGTCAAAAAGAAATACAATCTGCTTATAGGCGAGCGCACCGCCGAGGATATAAAAGTTAAAATCGGCTCGGCCTTTCCTTACGACGGTGAAGGCACCGTCAACATCAAGGGGCGCAACCTTATGGACGGTCTGCCGAAAAATGTTGATATAACAAGCGAGGAGGTTCGCGAGGCGCTTGCGGATGTTGTTACGGAGATTGTTGACGCTGTAAAGTCCACGCTTGAAAAAACTCCCCCCGAGCTTGCGGCTGATATTATTGACCACGGCATAACCCTTACCGGCGGCGGCGCTTTGCTCAGAGGACTTGACAGACTTATTTCGGTAGAAACAAAAATCCCCGTAATAGTTGCCTCAGACCCTCTTGACTGTGTTGTAAGAGGCACCGGAGTTTGCCTTGACAATGACACCCTTGCCGCTCTCGGCAACAAAAAATATATCTGATTCGGAGTAGAGATATGCGTTTTTTTCGCAAACCGGCATTTAAAATATTTACAGCCGTTATACTCGCTCTCGCTATCGGCTGTTTGACAGCCGCGCTTTCACACAACGGAACTTCACCGCTCTCACGGGTGGTGAGTTTTGTGTTCAGCCCCGCGCAGAAGCTTGCCGCGGGAATTTCGAGAGAACTTTCGGGCTTGCCTTACTCTTTCCGCTCCTCCTCAGTTATCAGCGCGGAAAAGGATGAGCTTCAGAAACAGGTTGACTCACTGAGGAGCCGCCTTGTTGAATATGAGCAGCTTAAACGGCAGAACGAGCTTTACAGAGAGTTTCTTGAACTTAAAGAGGATAACCCCGACCAGAAATACTGCGAGGCGAACATAATCGGCCGCGACAGCGCGGATTTCGCATCCGAAATCATTTTAAACAAGGGCAGCCTGTCGGATGTTTCCGTTCAGGATCCTGTTGTTTACGGCAGCAGCCTTGTCGGCGTTGTAAGTTCCGTCACCCCTACGACCTGCACGGTTAAAACAATCCTTAACCCCGATGTGAATGTCAGCTGCTATGAAATACGAACAGCGGCAACGGGTTATGTTACAACCACAGCGGAGCTTGCCCAAAAAGGGCTTTGCCATATGCCCAACCTTGAGAGCACAACGCCTGTTACAATCGGCGGAATTATATGCACCTCAGGTGTCGGCGGAGTTTACCCCGCCAATCTTGTTATCGGCACGGTCAGGGAAATTGCGGACGCCACAGTGGATATAAGCGCGGCCGCGGTTATAGAGCCTGCCGCAAACCCCGACTCAGTTACGGGTGTGTTCATAATCACTGAGTTTGAAGGTCAGGGGTTGCAGTAATGCGTGCATACGCACGCTGTAAACCGGTTTTTACCGAAGTTTGTGTTTTGGAACTTAACTATGATTGAACAGCAAAAACAGAATTTAAAAAAAGCGGGGCGGTACGCAAGCGTTGCCGCCGTTATGCTTATATTGAGCGTTCTTCAGAATACTCCGGGGTGGTTTCCGTCTTTTTTCGGTGCGAAAGCCTTTCTGCTTATCCCCGCAGTTATAAGCGCCTCAATTTTTGAAAAAGACATCGGCGGAATATTTTTCGGCCTGTTTGCGGGCGCGCTTTGGGACATCAGCGCCTCCGGCAGCGATTACTACGCGATTTTTCTTGTTACCGTGGGGTTTGTATGCGGCTCGCTTCTCAATAACATTATGAGACCGAATATTCTTACAAACCTCCTGCTTTCGGCTGTTTGGGTTGCCGTTTTCTGTGCCGGTCATTGGATCTTCCGCTATGTTTTTGGCGGTCTTGACAACGCCGTACATACTCTTCTCACATACTACCTGCCGTCTTTTATCTGGACTGTCGCTCTCTCGCCCGTTATTTTTCTAATTATTTTCGCGATTGAAAACGCTTTTTCTCTTGACGCGTCGGTTCATAACGGCGTCAGAAGAAATGAACTTCCAAAATAAAACCGCTTTAACAATCAATAAAATAATATAAAGCCAAGCCGATTATTAATCTGAAACGCAAAGAGGTGAAACCGTGTTATCCAACAAATACAGAAGAATAATTGCCGCGTTGATGTTTATTGCCGTGTTCGCGGCATT
>ONON01000203.1 GCA_900319455.1 uncultured Eubacteriales bacterium | reverse complement strand
CCACAGAAGCGCGTATATAGCCGGCATAAATTATCTGTTTGAGTTTGACTACGGCGAAATGTCGGGCTGGATGTTCAGCGTAAACGGCTCCTTCGGCGATGTGGGTTGCGGCGAATACACATTGAGCGAGGGCGACAGCATAGAGTGGAGATACACAACAAATATCGGGGAGGACCTTTGATGAGCTGCTTTGAGAGGTTCAACCCGGCAACCGTGTTTATATTTTTCAACTGTGTGATTGTTTCGGGCATTTTCACAATGAACCCCGTAATTACGGTTATATCGCTGGCCGGCGCTGTTCTTTTGTGGATTGTTATGCCGGGGCGCAAGAACAAAAAAATACACATATACACCGCGCTTATGACGCTTGCCTGTATGGTTTTCAACCCTGTTTTCGGCCACAACGGCGCAACCGTAATAGCCGTTGTAAACAACCACAACATAACGGTCGAGGCAGGGCTTTACGGGCTTTTTTTGGGCTTTATGCTTTCAGCGGCGGTGTATTGGTTTGCCTCTTTTTCAAAGATAATGACGGCGGATAAAATAATTTACATCACGGCCTTTATATCGCAGAAGGCGGCACTTGTAATCACTATGGCGCTCAGATTTATTCCGCTTTACCTTAACAAGGCAAGGCAGATAAACAACACCCAGAAGGCGCTCGGACTGTATAAGGATGAAACAATAGTCTCACGGGTCAGGGGGGCGGCAAGAGTGCTCTCCGTTTTGCTGACATATATGATTGAAAAAACAATAATTACCTCCGACAGTATGGCGGCAAGGGGATACAGCGCGCGCAGAAGGCGGAATTTTTCGCTTTATTCCTTCGGCGCGGGAGACATTGTTTTTCTTGCCGTTTCGGTTATATTCACGGCTTGCACGGTTTACGCGTCATCCAAAGGCGCACTTGTTTATGATTTTTACCCTTATGCCGATGTTCCGTCAACACAGCCGCTTGCTTTAACAGGCTGCGTCGGCTACGGCGTTTTGTGCATAAGCCCATCAATAGCGGAAGGGGGCAGCAGGCTTAAATGGCGTTATTTGAAGTCAAAAATCTCACATTCGGATATCCGCTTACCGATAAGATAATCAAAGGCGTTTCATTCACCGTTGAGCAGGGCGATTTTGTCGCGGTCTGCGGGCCTACCGGCAGCGGCAAAACAACGCTTTTGCGCCTTTTGAAGCCTGAACTCGCGCCGCTCGGCGAAAGAAGCGGAGAGGTGCTTTTTAACGGCACCGCGATTGAGGAACTGCCGCCGGAAAAATCCTGCGAAATCGGCTTTGTGGGGCAGTCGCCGGAACATCAGATTGTTACCGACAAGGTTTGGCACGAGGTTGCCTTCGGTATGGAGAACCTGCGCTTTTCGCAAAATCTTATGAAAAGAAGAATTGCCGAAATAATGAGCTATTTCGGCATTGACGCACTGTTTGAAAAAAACACGGCGGATTTGTCGGGCGGGCAGAAGCAGATGATTTCGCTCGCCGGCGTGCTTGTTATGAACCCGAAGGTGATTATTCTTGACGAGCCGACATCACAGCTTGACCCTGTTTCAGCCTCGGAGTTTTTAACAACACTGAAAAAGCTCAACGATGAGCTGGGGCTTACAATAATAATAACCGAACACAGGCTTGAAAATGTTATTCCGCTTTGCAACAAGCTGTGCGTTATTGAGAACGGCAGCCTGACCGCTTTCGGTGAAACGGGGCAAACGGTAAAAAAGATTATAGGCAACAGCCGCGTTGTTGAGTCAATGCCGGGCAGTGTCAGAATTTATAAAATTCTCGGCGCTCACGGCGAATGCCCGCTGAATATCGCGCAGGGCAAAAGGTATTTTAAAGAGCATTTCAGACGAAACGGTGTTCCTTTTAAAAATGAGGAGGCTCCTTCGGGCGAAAAAGCGGCGGAACTCAGAAATGTTTATTTTAAATATGAAAAAACCGCCCCCGATGTGCTTCACAACGCTTCGCTGACGGTTTATAAAAATGAGATTTTATGTGTGCTCGGAGCGAACGGCTCGGGCAAGACTACGCTGCTTTACACATTGGCGGGCTTAACCGTTCCCTATTCGGGCAGTGTAAAGATTTTTGACAAAAACATTAAAAAATACAAGGGTCAGTCACTTTACAGCAACTGTGTTGCCCTTCTGCCTCAGGACGCGCAGACCGTATTTCTTCACAACACACTGGAGGAAGAGTTTAAAAGCGCGGGCATTTCGTTTGAGGATGCCCCCTATGACCTTTCATACGCGGCAAAAACCCACCCTTATGACCTCAGCGGAGGCGAACAGCAGTTGGCGGCGCTTGCCGTTGTGTTAGCCTCAAAACCGAAAATACTTTTGCTTGATGAGCCCACAAAGGGGCTTGACAGCCTTGCGAAAAAGAAGGTGCGCGACGCCCTTAAAAAACTCAAACAGCAGGGGCTTACGGTTGTTGTTGTAACTCACGATGTTGAGTTCGCCGCCCTTTGCGCCGACAGAGCGGCTATGTTTTTCCGCGGCGAATGCGTGTGTGTTGACACGCCTTACAGATTCTTTTCCGAAAACATTTTTTACACAACATCCACGGCAAGAATAACATCGGGTATATGCGAAAACCTTATAAACCCGGAAGATGTCAGCCGTTACGCGGAGGCAGGCGGATGACGGTGATAAAAAGCGAAAAGCTTCGCAGGGCGCTGTCGGTTGTTATACCGTTTGTTTTTATACCGGCGGTGGTGCTTTCGGGAGTGCTTGTGTTCAGAAGCAAAAACTATTCTTACGGAATATTCGCCGTAGCCGTGCTGTCTGTTTTGCTGTTTATATGCGGTTTTGACCGCAAAAAAACCGGCACAAGAAGGCTTGTGCTCATAAGCGCCGCGGTTGCAATGGCGTGCGTGGGCAGGGCGGTGTGTTCATTTATTCCCGCGGTAAATCCGATAACGGCGATAACCGTTTTGTTTGCCGTTTATCTCGGAAGCGAGGCGGGGTTTATGACGGGAGCCTTTTCCGCCCTTATCTCGAATATTTTCGCGGGGCAGGGCGTCTGGACTCCGTTTCAGATGTTCGCTTGGGGAATGATAGGTTTTTTCGCGGGTGTGTTCGCGAAATATCTTGAAAACCACACGGTGCGGCTTTGCGTTTATGTTTTTTTCGCGGGGCTTGTTTATTCATTTATTATGGATGTCTGGTCGGTTATGTGGGCTTACAACGCCTTCAACCTGAAATACTACATAGCCAGCGTAACCTCCGCCGCGCCGTATACAGCGGTTTACGCCGTTTCAAATGTGATTTTCATACTGCTCTTGAAAAAGCCGTTTTCGGAAAAACTCGGCAGAATAAAAGTAAAATACGGAATTTAAAAACCGCTGTGATGATTAACACCGCAGCGGTTTGTTGTTTGTGCAATCTTATTGCTGATGATAGTCTTTGAGGAAGTCGCCGAGGTCGCGCATAGCCTTCGCGAGAACTTCGGGCTCGGGCAGCATAACAATGCGGAAATGGTCGGGTTTATCCCAGCTGAAGCCTCTGCCGGGGATTATCATGACATTCTTGCTGTGCAGGTAATCCATAGCGAACTGCTGATCGTCGTGAATGTTGAACTTTTCAACATCAAGCTTCGGGAAGATATAGAAAGCCGCCTTGTTTTTAACGAAGGTGAGACCCTCAATCTTTTCAAGCTCGCGGCAGGTGGCTTCTCTCTGCTCATAGATTCTGCCGCCCGGCACCATCATAGCCCTTGTGCTTTCGGGGTCGGCAAGCGCGGCGGGAATAACAAGCTGAGTAAGGGCGTTCGCGCAAAGACGCATGGCGCACAGACCGTTTACGCCCGCTATGAAATCCTTTGCCGCCTCTTT
>ONON01000048.1 GCA_900319455.1 uncultured Eubacteriales bacterium | reverse complement strand
GTGCCTGCTTTATTAAAAGCTATTTCAAGCAGATTGTCATTACCGACGGGAGTAACATTGAGAACAACACCCTCGCCGAAAGCTTTATGAACAACCGAGTCACCGATATTGAAAACAATACCGGCTCCGGTGGGCTCGTTGAGTTTTGGGGTTTCATAATGCTTCGGGTGAAAATTCACCGGTTTTTCAGTATAACCGTACCTGCTGCTGACTGCTGTTCTGACCGGCGTTTTATAGGTCAAATCTTTTATTTCAAGCAGATTTTCAGGTATTTCCTCAATAAACCTTGAGGGCGGATTAAATCTTGTTGAGCCGAACATCATTCTTGATTTTGCGCGGGTAAGATACAGATTTTTTTTTGCCCTGGTTATTCCCACATAAGCAAGACGGCGCTCCTCTTCAATCTCTTCTTTTTCATACATTGAGAGTGATGACGGAAATACGCCTTCTTCCATACCGGCAAGGAAAACCTCGGTAAACTCAAGCCCCTTCGCGGAGTGAACCGTCATTAGTGTTACGGCGTTTGCGGAATCATTGTAATTGTCAATATCTGTCATAAGAGCGATTTCCTGTAAAAAATCGTTCAAATCACTGTCAGGGTTGTCATCCTGAAAGCGCACAAGGTTGTTTGAAAGTTCGGCAAGGTTGGCTTTTCTGTCTTCCGCCGTGGTCGGGTCAAGGTCAAGAGAAGCCGTGTAACCCGTAACCTCCATACATTTTTCAAACAGTTCATTCAGTTGTAAATCCGATGACTCTTCAACAAGTTCATCAATAAGCAGTGTGAACTCTGTCATTTTTTTTGCCGCACGGCTGAGCAACGGAATATTATGTGAATCGCGCATAACATCAAACAGACTTACTCCGAGAGCCTCGGAAGCCTGCAAGGCGGTTGAAACCGAAGCGGCCCCTATGCCTCTTTTGGGCTCATTAATGATTCTTTGAAGGCGAACACTGTCATTGGGGTTTGCGATCACGCTTAAATAGGCAAGGGCGTCTTTAATCTCTTTACGGTCATAAAACTTATGGCCGCCGACAATTCTGTAAGGTATGCCCGCGCGCACAAGAGACTGCTCAATAACATTGGACTGATTATTCATTCTGTATAAAACGGCAAAATCGCTGAAATCTCTGCCGCGCGCTTTTTCCTCAAATATTTTATCGGAAATATATTTCGCTTCATCAAGGTCGCTCTCCGCGATAACGGCGGTTATTTTGTCACCGCAACCGTTATCCGTCCACAGATTTTTGCCTTTGCGGTTTTCATTATTGGCAATAACGCTGTTTGCGGCATCAAGAATATTCTGGGTTGAACGGTAATTCTGCTCCAGACGGATTACTTTTGCGTTTGAAAACCGCTGCTCAAAACTGAGAATATTCTCTATTGTGGCGCCTCTGAATTTATAAATGCTCTGATCATCATCGCCGACAACACAGATGTTGTTGTACCCGCCCGCAAGCAGAGATATGAGAATATACTGCGCGTGACTTGTGTCCTGATACTCATCGACAAGAACATATTTGAATTTATGCTGATAATAATCTCTTACATCTTCCTCATTCTGAAGCAGGCGAATGGTGTTTACAATCAGGTCATCAAAGTCCATGGCGTCACTCTGTTTGAGACGCTTTTGATACAGCTCATAAACCTCGCCGGCGTTACGAAGCATAATGTCGGCATAATTCTGATTGATAAAATCTTCGGGAGAAATGAGGTTGTCTTTTGCCCTGCTTATTATATTGATAATGCTTTTCGGCGGTAAAATCTTTTCATCAAAACGCAGTGATTTAAGGCAGTCTTTCACAACGCGCTTTGAATCGTCGGTATCGTAGATCGTAAAATTGGATGAATAACCGAGCCTGTCACCGAAGCGTCTGAGTATTCTTACGCAGCATGAATGAAATGTTGACGCCCAAATGTCGGCGGCCTGAGTGCCGAGCATAGCCTCAAGACGGTCTTTCAGTTCTTTTGCCGCTTTATTGGTAAATGTTATTGCAAGAATATTCCACGGGCTTACAGCGGAACAGTTGAGCAAATCCTCAATTTCAAAAAACTCGGGGCAACTGCCCTGCGCGAGCTGTTTCGCGGCTTCAATATCTTCCTCATCCGGCTCCCGGCTCAGATAATCGCTTTGGTAGGCATTGCCGTATTTTAAAATATTCGCGACTCTGTTTACCAGAACGGTGGTTTTCCCGCTGCCTGCCCCCGCAAGTATCAAAAGCGGCCCTTCGGTTGAAAGGACCGCCTCTTTTTGCATAGCGTTAAGCTTTGAGAAATCCCGTTCGATTATTTTTCTGCGTAATGAAAGGAATTCTTCTTTTAACATAATCAAGCGCCGAGTTCAACTGAAATTTTGAAAAGATCCATATCAAGCGAACTTTTCATTTCAAGTGCTTCAAGGATGTCATAATCCACAATATCAATTCCTTTTTTGACAACAACACGGTTTCCGATGCCTTCCATCAGAAGTTTTACGGCTTTATTGCCCATCTGACAGCCCGTAATTACATCAAACGCGGAGGGTTTGCCGCCCCTTTGAAGGTGACCGAGAATAATCGAGCGGCTTTCTATTCCGAGCTCTTCCTGAACGGCTTTGGCAATGTCGGCAACATTTACGCCATCCATCTTTTCAGCAACAATAACGAGATAGTGTCTTCTGATATCTTTGCTGCCTTTTTCAGCCGCGGTTTTTTCGCGCAGCTCACGCGCTTGACGCAGTTTTTTGATAACATAACCGGTTGCGTCGTTGTTGATACTCTCCATTATTTCGGGAACAACTATTACATTCGCCCCGCACGCTATTCCGCCGTTGAGAGGCAGGTCACTGCATTTGTTGCCCATAACCTCAACAACCATACAGCGATCATTTGAGGAGATTGTATCTTCAAGTGAGTTGCAAAGATTCATTATTGTGTTAAGGCAGGTGTCATAGCCGAGGGTGAAATCGGATGAGGGTATGTCATTGTCAATGGTTCCGGGGATGCCTATGCAGGGAAGCCCTCTGACGGTAAGGTCTCTCGCACCGCGGAAAGAGCCGTCGCCGCCGATTACAACAAGGCCTTCAATGCCTACTTTGCGGCAGTTCGCTATTGCCTGCTGCATATATTCTTCTTTATAAAACTCTTTAAATCTCATTGAGCGCAGATAGGAGCCGCCTTTGTTAAGGATGTCACCTATATTGTTAAGGTCGAAATCAACAAGGCAGTTGTCTATATCATTGGTAAGACCCCAATAGCTGTATTTTATTCCGTAAACCTTAATGCCGTTTGCCGCGGCTGATTTGACAACGGAATAAACCGCTGAATTCATACCCGGCGCGTCGCCGCCGCTTGTTAAAACGCCTATTGTTTTCATCTGATAAAACTCCTTTGTTCAAATTTGCTGAAATACACGATAATATTATAATACCGCACAACGGTTTGTCAATAATAAATCTCCTTTATCGCTTCATCACACTGCTCACGGTTCATACCGCATTTTATTTTTTCCGAATACAGAATTTCAAAAAGCGTCATATCGACTTCATCCGCTGTATTTGAGTTGCTGTATTGATAAATGACGCTTGTTGTTCTGAGCAATGTATCATCCGACATACCCATACAATTGAGAATTTCTTCCTGAATGACAGACTGCCGCTGGTCTTTTGGAATATCGTGGCAGTAAAGAATGCTGCCGTTTTGAATTTCATCCGTTGCCGTGTTATAAGTAAAACTTGTGAATGCCGCGCAGGTTTCATCAACATTGAGAGTTTTTGCCTGCAACTCAAGTCTTGTGCAAAATCTTATATCGAGATTAAAGCTTTCACCCGCTCTGACTCTGTAAGCTCCCGGAAAGCCCTTGATATTATTAAGCCTGTCAAAGAACTCGGTAATATAATAAACATCTGTTGAATTGTAATTAAAGCCGTGAATATAGTATCTTATCGGTTCGCGCCATTTCTGAACAAGCACCATATGTTCGGAGTCTCTCGCATATTCAGCCGACAGAACCGTTTCGGCAAAATACTCGGCCATCAAATCCGCGGAAATACCTTCAATATACAACCGTGAGTGTTCGGTCGGCGTGGCTGTTGTATTAACAACACTTGTTTCCGTTTCCTGCTCGGTTGT
>ONON01000073.1 GCA_900319455.1 uncultured Eubacteriales bacterium | reverse complement strand
TTTCTGCAAAGAAAAGCCCGCTTTGCCTCCTTAGGATAAACAACTCCGTCATTTTCGGCGGGAGTTAAGTTTGCCGCCGCCCATTTGTCAATATCCCTGCCGCTTTTTGAGCCGCAGAGCGCAAGAGCCTGCCTGTATTTTTCATCAAAGAACGACAGTGAGAATGTGCCGCCTTTGTCAATGAAATCCTTTGTGTATCTCGAATTGCGCACAAATACAAAAACGGCGTTTTTGCCCCATATAACACCGACGGCGCCCCAGCTGACGGTCATCATATTCGCGTTGCCCGCGGTGCCTGCCAAAACAAGTCCCCAATCGGAGCCAATCTCCTTAAATGGGTTCATCTGTAAATCAAACGGATTCATAAGTTTACTTCCTTTGCAATTCAATCTGTGCGTTTATGTCGCCCTTACCCCTGTGGCGGTAAGGAAAGAAGAACAGCACGGCATACATAATAAGGCCGCCGGCAAAGTTCATCACAATATCGCTCATTGTATCCATAAGAGCGAAGCGTGAGAGAAAAACATCATAATCTTTTATCGGGAACATAAGAAAAACCTTCTGCCAGTCGCCGCCCGCCTCTTTAAGGGCATTGGCAAGGCTCCAGTGCTGGGCGTCGCCGCCGAAGAACTGATCATATATAAACTCAAACAGTTCCCACGCGCTCGCGAGAATAAAACCGAAGCCGAGGCCGCAAAGGGAAGCTATCTGCGGCGGGCAGGTTTTTTTGTATTTGAGCTGCAGGGCGCAGGTGTATTCATAGCCTATATAAACGCCCTCCGCGGTGCCGGTCGCGTGAAGAATTTTGTCATACATCGGAATGGAGTAGTAAAAATTCAGATAAGCTCCGCCGAAAGAGCCGAGCAGAAAACCGAGCGCGGTAATGTTCTGAAAGCGCGGGCTCAACTTGCGCAGGGTGCTTTTTTCGGGGAAAAACTGAATTATCTCATAGGCGAACATACCCACAAGGTTTGCGGCAATCTGAATGGGAGGGTTGCTCCCGTTATAATCCTTGCCGTTTATGACGGTGTCAACCAAAGCGAAAATCATAAGGCCGCGCATTATCCACCAGTAGATAAGCTCGCTTTTCTTAACCTCGGAAAAAATCCGTCCGAAATAGTTTTTAAAATAGTTTTTCAACAGAACACCGTCCCCAAATTAAGATTAAAGCGGCGAAGCTCCGCCTTTAAAATATAATTTATAAGTTGCGATAAATAAAGTATAATAGAAAACACCGTATGTTGTCAACACAAACGCTTTCAGACCGCCGGGAAAAAATTTTGAGCATAAAAGCGCCCGCGCATCCGGTTCGCAAAATAAATTGCGGTTATTTGCAAATAATAATTGCGTTTTTCAATTTATATGCTATAATAAATTGATATTCTTTTCGGAGGGAGAGGTTCTATGTCGGAAGCCGAAAACAGAGCGGCGATTGAGCAGGTGGAAAAAACCTCGCTTGAAACGGCGCGCGCCAAGGCGGTTATGAACAGGCGCTATGTCGGCACCAAAGAAACGGCGGCATACATTATGTATGACATCGCGCAGTCTTTCAACATCAACAAATACGGCGACATTTTCATCACCGATATAGTCAAAATCGGTCTGAAGTTCCAAAGCGTTGTAAGCTTTATTGTCGGATTGTGGGATATTGTAAACGACCTGTTTCTTGCCGCAATTGTTGACAAAACCAGAACAAGATGGGGCAAATTCAAGCCCTGGCTGATTATTTACGCCATACCCGGCGTTATGCTCAGCGTGTTCTACTGGACCATGCCCCTAACCATAGGCAGCAGGGCTATGTATGACATAGGCAAGCTGTCGATTTACCTGATTTTCAGCCTGGTGCAGAACCTTGCCGGCTCAATGAGCTCGATAGCGAGAACCGGCTCACTCGCGACCATAACCCCGAATATTATTGACAGAACAAGGCTTATTACGGAGGCAAACCTGCTCTCCGGCTTTGTTGAGAAGGCTCCCGAAATCATAATGGGGCTTATGATTGACCTTGTAAACCACGGCAAGCTTAAAATCAAAATGACCTCGCTTTATGTTTCCGCCGGCGTTTTCTGCTCGGTGGTAAGCGGCCTTTTCGCGATTTATTTTGCCTTTGTTTCAAAAGAGAGGGTCAACCAGACAATCGAGAAGCCCAGCATAAAGGCGAGCTTCCGCTCCATTGCGACGAACAAGCCGCTGCTTCTTATCACCCTTTCGGAATTTCTCGGCGCGTTCAGCATCGGTTCCGGCGTAAACTACTATTATATAAATGTTCTCGGCCTTGCCACAATGTCAACAATAGTAGGCATCCCCGGCGCGATTGTCTCGCCGATTTCCTATTCGTATGTTACCTGGGCGAGAAGAAAATTCTCAACAAAAACTCTGTGGATTTTCGGCTCGCATATCAGCGATTTCCTTATGATAGGCGTTTTTCTCATAGGCTCAATAAACAAGAATTACAAGAAACTCAGCGTTATGATTCCCGCGTTTATGCTTCGCGAAACAATCTGGATGTTCTTCTGGGGCATAAGGAGCGTTATTCCCGAAGAAATGCGCAACGAGTCAATCGACTACGGTGAATGGAAGAACGGCTACCGCAACGAAGGCCTTACGGGCGTTGCGAAAGAGTTGCCGAGAAAGCTTATCAACACATTCGGCGCCACGGTCAAAACAATTATTCTTGACAGAGTAGGTTATGTTGAGGGCGCCGGCTTCGGCGGCCAGACGGAAAAGACCGAATATTCACTTTTCTGGATGTGCACTATTCTGCCCGTTGTTACCGGAATACTCAGCATTGTTCCCAAATGCTTCTATAACCTTACAGGCGAAAGGCGCGACACCATGTACCGCGAGCTCCACGAACGCCGCAAGCTCAGAGAAGAGCAGTATGACGCAAAACTCGGCGAAAACGAAGAAGCTCCCGCCGCCGTTCAGTAAAAACAGGTTCCCCGATGTTCAGAACATCGGGGAATTTTCATTTATCCGGGTTATTATAAAAACAAATAAACACGGTTGATTTTACCGGGCGAAATGTCGCCCGGTAAACGACAACAACTTTTTATGTAAATGATATAACAGCATCAACATATAAACATAAACGGAGGAAAACATAATGCACGAACGCATTGAGCAATTCATTCCCGGCTCAAAAATCACGCCGGAGCTTCTTCAGGACGGTTCATTTCTCAAAAAAGCGATAAATATTTGCAACAGCAACCGTAACGAAAGAAATTTTATTTTGCTTTCTCAAATACTGCGCGACAGTTTTGTATGGATCCCCTGCAGCGCTGTTTTGAGCGACTCCGATTATGAGGCCTGGGCAAAAAAGATTGCGCAAGCGCAGGAGGAAGGCGGCCTTGATTCGCTCTCCGATCTGACCTTTGTCAACAGGGATGAAATCCGTATGGTTCCGGATATTCTTCAAAGCGGAGAAAACTTTTTCTTTCCGGTTTTCACATCGGCTGAAGAGATGGGCGAATACGGAAACCGGTTTTCAAGGTGGAAAAACACTTTCTCGAAGCAATGAGTCTTGCGAGAAACAACGAGAAAAAAACGGCCGGAATTGTTATCAACGCCTTTTCGGAACCGTTTGTTGTACCTGTGGAAATATTTGACTTGATAGCACAGATGAAATCAAATTTTGAAGATTAAAACGGCAACGGCGTTGTTTTCTGTAAAAGCAGATACGGCGTGTATTTTAACTGTTTTTGAGGAAGTCCCAAACCCACCGTAGTGACAATATTCGAATTATCATTTGCCACCATGTTCTTTTAACTCGGACTTTAAAAGATGTTTCACATTCTAAATATGATATTGTTACAACTTGCTCTCCGGTTTTATTATTGGCGTAGCCATTTATGACAAGTTCGTTGTTGTCAATTACATCAGAATAATTACCGTAATTCGCTTCAACTGTCATACCATCAACAGATAACTTCTCGCCGTATTTATATGATAATTTGTCAGGGAGTTTTGTGATTGTAATAGATTTAGGTGTTTTTTTATGAACTTCAATCTGACAAGTGTCTTTATACTCTCCATCCTCTGTAACAACAGTTATTTGTGTTTTCCCTGTTCCTTTCGCATATATAGTTCCATGTGCATCAATGGTAACGACTTCAGAGTTTTCACAAACCCAATTAACATTTTGGACAGTCGCATCTTCCGGCATAATTGTACAGATTAATTCTTTTTGTGAACCAATTTCCATTGATATATTGCGCTCATTCAGATAAACTCCATTCACCCAAACATGATTAATGTCATGAGCTTGTTGCAAATTGATAGTTCCCCAGCCGTAATACGGATCCCAGCCTTCTTCGCCACGATCATCACAGGTTTGTTTCAAAAAAGAGAATATCTGTTTTGAATTCAGAGCAGGATTTGCCGAATGAATCATAGCAACTGCCGCCGAAACAAACGCAGTTGACATTGAAGTTCCGCTGAGAGTTTTCAACTTGCCACTTGCATTGTAACCGTTAATATCAACACCCGGAGCCGCAAAATCTACTTCTTCACCATAATTTGAAAAAGAAGATGCAAACGCATTCTCAGAGTTTACCGAAGAAACTGTTATCGCATCAGGAATGTGTGCGGGGCAGTATTTTTCAGTGTTGTCATGTTCATTGCCGGAGCAGACAACAACCGTTACATTATTATTAATTGCATAAGCAACTGCATCTTCTACCGCTTCACAGTTGTCAAGCTTTCCGCCTAAGCTGATATTAATTACATTTGCTCCGTTGTCAACAGCATAATGAATGCCGTTAATTGCATTTATAAGCGAACCGGATATTGAGCTTAAAACACGAATCGGCATAATTTTCACCGGCATTGTGCCAACACAGTCAACGATCTCGCTCGAAAGAAATGTACCATGGCTATTCGGATGTGTGTCATTTGATGTATCATTATCATTATCGACAAAATCATATCCCTGAGTCAGATGGCCATGTAGATAATCAATGTTTGCCGCACCGGAATCAATTACCGCAACAATCGATTCTGTATGTTCTGTGTTTGCATATGCTTCGCAAAAAGAATCTGTGTTCATTAATTCGGGGCCATATGATAAATGAGACTCAGTCTCTTCAATCTCATTTGTATAAATCGGAGTATCACTGCATACAAATAATATTTTACTATCTTTTTTAAGTGATTGCTTGCATTTTTCTGCGTCCGATTTTGAAAGAAAGTCCAGAAAAAAGCGCCCGTCTTCGCATACAAATGTATCATCCGGATGATAGCCGGAAAAACTTATGCTGACATCCGCTGTCTTTCCATAAAGGCGCAGAGAGCAACTGTCATCTGTACTCTGTATAGAAACGGCTTTATTTTTATTTGATTTGTTTTCTTTTATTGCATTTGAAACACCGGCTGCAAAATCCTCTTTACTCAGTATGCTTCCTTTTGCAAATGCAGAAAACTTAAAGCAATTCGGAACAAGGATTAATACACACAGTATTGCTGCAATTATTATTTTTATTTGTTTCATATATATTATGTTTCAATAGTATTTGTCTATGCGGCGCAAATCATATGTTTGCGCCGCATAGATTTGGCTTTGGGTTATTATTTCGGTTCAACAGTTTCACTTGGCAGGGCATTGAACAATCCTTGGAAGAAAGCAATCAGTCTGACAAAGAATCCTGCGTTACAGGTTATTTTGCCGCCGGATTTCTTAAGTTCTTTTTCTTCTTTATCTTTTTGCGTTATATTGCTTTCGTCAACAATTTTCACCGTGTAATTGACATCATTCTTCAGTTCACCGTATTCATAAGACACTTCTTTGTTGTTGCCTTTTATCTCTTTGCCGTTAATACAAAGTACAAGATGATATTTGCTGTCGAGATTTGTTGCTGTTGCTTTGATTGTAACCTTGGTTCTGTATTTTATTGTTTTTTCGCCGGCAACATTGATAACAGCATTTGCGGTGGGATTGTTATCGGAAACCTTTTCATAAATCGCGTTGATTGTTATATCGCTTGCAGAAAGAACATATCCACTCCACTTCCCCGTATATCCTTCTTTATACGGAACCTCCGGCTCATCAATCTTTGCAGTCCCGTCAGTAAATTCAACGATCTTTATTACTTTTCCGTCAGCAATAAATGTTGCCGCGTATTTCTGTTCGGCTGCGTTTTCGCTGAATTTTGCTTTCAAAGTTCTGTTTGACTTGGCAACAAAAGCGTACTCCGCATCTGATGTCAGAAGTTCTCCGT
>ONON01000016.1 GCA_900319455.1 uncultured Eubacteriales bacterium | reverse complement strand
TTCGCGGCGTTTTCGGTGATGATGTCAAGAAAACGGCAGATGTATTCTCCGCCCGCGCCGTAGTAGGCTTTGCAGAACTCATCACGCAGGGTGTTATAATCACAGTAGGGGTTTTGCATAAGCTTGCTGATTAAAAACGCGCGAAGCTCGCCGAATTCGCACTCGGCTTCCATTTGAAAATTGCCCTCTTCATAAACGCCCTTTACGCCGTTTTCATAATAGAACTGCATATTTTTCTGCAGTGTTCCGAAATCGGGAAAAATTCCCGTGTAGTTGCAGAAATTAGTGCAGTAATCCCAGATATATATTCTGTTGCAGATTTTCGACCACGCGAGAAAATCTTTGGTAAAATCCGCGTTGGCGGCGCAGTTTTTATCGCTGAGCGGATGCGAAAAACAGCACTCGATGGTGCAAAGTCTCACAATAACATTGTCACGGGCGGTTATTCCTTCGGGCGGCCTGCGTGTGTAACGGTAAGCGAATGTGTCAAGGGCAACATTGCCGTACCCCGCCGCTTTCACCTCATCGGCAATACGGTTTACAAATTCGAGAACAGAACCCGCGTGAGAGCCGTATTTTCTGCTTGCCTGCCTGCATTTTTCACAGGTGCAGTAAAAAAGATTGTCATTTTGAGTCAGCGAGATTATCTGCAGCCGCGCGTCGGGATTGTGTTTCTTTTTCAGCAGGTCGAATACCTCACCGCGCACGATTTTATAAACATCCGGGTTGGAAAGGCAAAGCTGTGATTTAACCCGTTTTATTCCGCGCATGGCGAAATATTCGGGGTTGCTTTTAAAATATTTTTTCGCGCTGCAAAACTCGTTTGTGAATGTGTGGGCAAAGCCGGAAATATATCCGACGCCTCCGCCGCAAACATCGGGCAGCTTGCGGTATCTTGTGCCGTTTAAGCCGTTGAAAAACGAGTATTCGGTGCTGTGAGGGCTGAGCCAGTCCGTTTCGGCGTATTCAAAAAAAGGCTCATATTTTTCATCTATTGTGTCGGGCAGGGCGGGCTTTTCTTTTGGCATAACGGCGGGTGAATATGTGTATTTGCGCACTCCGCAGAATTTCTCGGCAAAAGCGTAAACACCGCGCAAAAGCGATGCGGCGTCCGCCCCCGTAACCTTTATTTCTCCGCCTGCGTTTTCACGCGTGATTGAATAGCCTTTTTTTACCTTTTCGCCGTCAATGAGCAAAGAGAGAAAGGGCTTTTCGCCCTCGCCGCTTTCGGAGCCGGGTAAAAAACTCAAAGCTTTTTCAACCTGCGCGCGCAAAGCGTCAATAACGCCCCGTGGCAGAGGATTATTGAATTTTAACTCAAACTTTTGTTTTGACATATATGCCCTTACTAAAAAGACCCCATATCAAAAAATGATATAAGGTCTTTGTTTGTTGCTTCAGATATTATTCATACTCAATAGTCGCTGTGGGCTTGGGAGTGAAATCATAGAGAACTCTGTTTACACCCTTGACCTCGTTGACTATGCGGTCGGTGATGTGCTGCATAAGCTCGAAGGGGATGTTTTCAACCGTAGCGGTCATCGCGTCGCGGGTATTGACCGCGCGGACGATTACAGGCCACTCGAAGCATCTCTCACCGTTTTTGATTCCGGTTGATTTGAAATCGGGAGCTACGGTGAAATACTGCCATACCTTGCCTGCAAGACCGTTCTTCGCAAACTCCTCGCGGACGATTGCGTCGGATTCTCTTACAGCCTCAAGACGGTCTCTCGTAATTGCGCCGGGGCAGCGTACTCCCAGGCCGGGGCCGGGGAAGGGCTGACGGTAAACCATGCCGTCGGGCAGACCGAGAGCGGAGCCTACGACTCTTACCTCATCCTTGAAAAGAATCTTTACGGGTTCAACAAGTTCAAACGAAAGGTCTTCGGGAAGACCGCCTGCGTTGTGATGAGCTTTGATTCCTTTTTCGCTCTCAAGAATATCGGGCCAGATTGTGCCCTGCGCGAGGAATTTAACGCCGTCAAGCTTGCGCGCCTCTTCGGCAAAAACTTCAATGAATTCGCCGCCGATAATCATTCTCTTCTGCTCGGGGTCGGTTACGCCCGCAAGCTTGTCAAGAAATCTGTCAACAGCGTCAACATAAATGAGGTTTGCCTTCATTTCATCACGGAAAACCTTCTGAACCTGCTCGGGCTCGCCTTTTCTGAGCAGACCGTGGTTAACATGAACGGCAACGAGCTGATTGCCTACCGCTTTGATAAGCAGGGCCGCTACAACAGATGAGTCAACGCCGCCAGAGAGAGCGAGAAGAACTTTGTCGGAGCCTATCTGTTCGCGAAGCAGTTTAACCTGTTCGTCAATAAACGCCTGCGCGAGTTCGGGTGTGGTGATTCTTGTCATATTATCCGGTCTTCTGTTGTTGTCCATAACATTCTCCCTTCAATTTTTATGTGAAAAATTATAACAAAACGAATAAACGCGGTCAATAAAAAAATTGCATAAAGATAAAGAAAATATAAGCGTTAAATTCAGTCAATCATAAATTCAGCAATTCTTTTTTCTTATGTTCAAATTCTTCTTCGGAGATGATGCCCCGGTCGAGCAGGTCTTTGTATTTTATCATCTGCTCAAATGAGTCTTCTTCCCCGGCTTTTTTCTTTTTGCCCTTCTTGGTTTTATCTTCCGGAGAAGAGGTCTTTTTAATTAAGTCGGGCAAAAATCTTTTCTTTTCGGGTGCCTTGATTTCTTCCGGCGGCAGCTGCCCGTCAACATCGGAAAGGCTTTCAAGAACAGCAACATCGGTCGCGAACTCATCCTCGGTATAGTCAAAAGCGGCTTCGTCAAGCGCAGACAAAAGATTCTTTGCCATAGGCAGCATCGCGGCGTAATTGATTCCGCCCGAAACAGCGCCGCTTACCACCGGGATTGCCGATTTTACTATGCCCGAGCTGAGAGCTTTTCTGAAAAACGATTTTTTGAAGAGTCCTTTTATGATTCTTAAGGGCGACGCCTTCATCGCGGTGTTTGCGATTTTGGATGTAATGATTCTTAAGGCGGAAGCGGCGCCTGAAACGCCGAACATGACTCCGCAATAAATCATAAGACGGTTTTTGACTCTTTCATTATCGAACTGACCGTCAATCCACATATCTTTAGCGCCGTAGATGTAAGATAACTCCTGGGCGATACGAAGCGCTGTCGCAAAGAAAACCTCTCTGTCGTTTAATCTTACCGATTCGGCTCCGTGTTGACCCGGAATCGCCGATTTAATCGGGGCAACTGAGGAGGAACCTGTTCTGTCAACAATCAGCTTGTGCGCAATGTCGGCGAGCTCTTCTCTCGGAATTCCCGCTTCAACGGGACCGAAATCCAGCACCTGCTGTATGTCGGCAACGCGTGAAGAAAAAACCTGAGAAAGGAACTCTTCGCGGTCAACCTTAACGCCCTGATGATTGATGGCTTTTGATATTGCTTCCTCAATGAGTACTTCTTTTGATGATGATTTGAGCAGCCCCGGCTTCATTCGCGCCTCCTGATTTATGTCTGATATGCCAAAAGGCACCGCTGTTGCGGCGCCTTTATTGCTTGCTTATTAAACTATGCCCTGTGCGGTCATAGCGTCAACAACCTTTTCAAAGCCTGCGATATTCGCACCTGCAACAAGGTCGTAACCGTAACCGTATTTTTCAGCCGCCTTAGCGGAAGCGTCGTGAATGTTGACCATAATCTGATGAAGCTTCGCGTCAACCTCTTCCTTGGTCCAGCTGTATCTCATTGAGTTCTGGCTCATTTCAAGAGCGGATGTCGCAACGCCGCCCGCGTTTACCGCCTTTGAGGGAGCGACAGCCTTGCATTTCTCTTTGAGATATTCAAGTGCTTCGTTTGTTGTGGGCATATTTGCTACTTCAATGTAGTATTCAACGCCGTTCGCGACAATCTGCTCAGCCTCTTTCATGCCGATTTCATTCTGGGTAGCGCAGGGCATTGCAATGTCAACCTTAACGCCCCAGGGCTTCTCGCCGGCATGGAATTCAACACCGAATTTGTCGGCGTAATCCTGAGCCCTGTCTCTGCCGCTTGCTCTCATTTCGAGAAGGTAGCTGATTTTTTCATCGGTAACAATGCCGTCGGGGTCATAAACATAGCCGTCGGGGCCGGAGATTGTGACAGCTTTGCCGCCGAGTTCGGCAATCTTCTTTGCCGCGCCCCACGCAACATTGCCGAAACCGGAGAGCGCAAAGGTTTTGCCCTTGATATCTTCGCCGAAATGCTTGAGAACTTCAAGGGTGTAGTAAATTGCGCCGTAGCCGGTTGCTTCCGGCCTTATGAGCGAGCCGCCGTAGGAGAGACCTTTGCCTGTGAGAACGCCGTTTTCGTAAGCGCCCTTGAGTCTCTTGTACTGGCCGAAGAGATAGCCTATCTCTCTGCCGCCTACACCGATGTCGCCTGCGGGAACGTCAACATCCGGGCCGATATGACGGAAAAGCTCTGTCATAAAGGACTGGCAGAAATTCATAATTTCGGAGTCGCTCTTGCCTCTGGGGTCGAAGTCGGAGCCGCCTTTGCCGCCGCCGATGGGAAGACCTGTAAGGCTGTTTTTGAAGGTCTGCTCAAAAGCGAGGAACTTCATAATGCCGATATATACGGAGGGATGGAAACGAAGACCGCCTTTGTAGGGGCCGATTGCGCTGTTGAACTGAACGCGGTAACCGGTGTTTACATGAACCTGACCGTTGTCATCAGTCCAGGGAACGCGGAAGATAATCTGCCTTTCGGGGGTGACAAGCCTTTCAAGCAGAGCGGTCTTGCGGTACTGAGCCTCATTCGCCTCAATGATGGGTCTGAGTGATTCAAGAACTTCTTTTACGGTCTGGTGAAATTCGGGCTGACCGGGGTTCTTGTCAACTACCATCTGGTAAACTTCATTTAAGTATGACATGGATTTTCCCTCTTTCTTTAAATTACGGCGACACACACTTTTACGCCGTTATTATCGCCGGCAACACACACTTTTACCGGAGAATTGATAATATTATATTCTATTGATATACAGGTTTCAAGATTTTTATACATAAAAACCGTATAAATATGTGCAGAAATTAAAGCGCCGTGAAAAAGATTTTTTGCGCAATTTGCATAACTTGAAAGCCGGACTTGCAAAAAACACGCGTTACAACGCGGTTTTGAAACAAAAACTGCAACTTTTTGCCACCGGTAAAGGCATACGCAAAAATTAATACAGCAAAGGAATAATGTTCATTATTCAGCGCCGTAGTAAAATTTGAGAAGCTGCGTTGAAACAAGCTGGTTTCTTATTCCCGCGAGCAGGTGCTTTTCAAATTCGGGTTTATTGCGGAAGGTTATAACCGTGCCGCTGCCGTTATTAATGGCGGGAAAGTTGCGCGCCGAGCTGCCATTGTAATGCACATTGTCATCAAGGGCGTAGCCGTCGGCGGCAGCAGCGTCCATTTCACTTTTGAGCTGAACTATCTCGCTTTGCGCCTCTTTAATGAGGTAACTCAACAGGTAAACATTCTCATAATCGGGTATAACCTCTGCGTAATCGCTTATGTTTTTGAGATTTGCCTGCCACTTTTCGAGTTTTGAATACTCCTCACGCAGTGTGAAAACGGTGTTCACTCCGTTTTTCTGGATTCGCAGGCGGTTGTATTCCGAAAAAACATCAAGCAGGCTGTCAACATCGGCGCTGATGTTTGAATACTCACTGTCAGCCGAGAGAATAAGGCCGGTGCCCGCGTAGATTTTTTTAATACAGGCGTTTATTGAAGCGTTGCCGATCGCGTCTTTTTCATAAAGGCTTTTTGCGGATGCGCGCCATTCGGCTATTTTTTCCGCGTCAAACTCACGCAGAAGCGAGGGATACTGTCTTTTAATGTCACGGCGAAGATTTATGTATTCTCCGAGGGCGGCCGAGGTTTCGCTTTTATCATATTCAAGCAGAGTTTCAGCCGTTGAGTAATCGCCGCTGTTTATGCTGCGCTGAGAAAAATAAACAATGAGTTTTGAGCGGTTAAAAAACACGGCAACCAAAGCCGCCGCGATTACGGCAGCCGTAATGATTACTGTTTTTTTAACCCTTTTGTTCATATCATCTTACCGTTAATTGGCGCTTCGAGTATTTTGTCAAGGTGATTGATAAGCCTGCCGACCCTGCCTGAAACACGGTCATTCTTGAGCATTGAGCCCGCGAAATCCTTAACAAACTCAATAAGCGTGTAAATATCCGGGCTGCTTGTGGGCTTTATTTTTACATCCTGACCGTTAAAACTGATTTTAAGCCTGCGTTCGCATATTGACTCAACAGGCCTCATATAAATTAGAAGTGTGGTTTCATCCTCCCAGGCGGCACTGCTCGCGGCGGTAAAGTTTATGCCCGCGAGATGGATGGGAGACATACGCAGTCTGCCGTCCATACCGCATTCTATGGTGTTGTTGTCGCTGCCTTCGTTCCAGGTCATTGAGCAGGTGTTTTCGGCAAACCTTAAAACAACGTTGTCAATGTTTCCGCCCTTTTCCGCCGACATATATGTAACTGGAATTGTCAGCATTGAAACGGGCCAGCCGATTGTGTTGAGAAGCGGGTTTTTGTCAAGGTGAATAAGCCTGCCGTTTATGGTGCTTTCATAAGGCGAGCGGGGTTTTGCCTCAAGAACGGGCAGGGGAGTGAGGTCCAGATCGGAGCAGGCATCCTGCGGCGGAGAGGCCATATCGTCAATAAACATTTTCGGCAGATGCTTAAAAAGGATCTGCCTTGATTTTTCCTCGAAAATCTCGCTTTGGGTAATAATAAACTGAGCGTCATAATCTTTGAATACAATGCCGAACTGCGAGAACATACCGTCCGCCCGGTATGTGTTGTCACAGTTGCACTGCCAGAAGAAAAAGCCGTAACCCACTCTGCTGTTGGGGTTTTCGTTTTTCTCGTTTGAAACAAGGTTTGAGGTTGCCATTTCAACATACCACGCGGGTATAACCTGTTTGCCCGCGTAAACACCGTTGTTCGCGACGCAGACTATGAATTTTGACAGCTCATCGGTTGTAATAAACAAACCCCAGCCGCCCGCCTCTCTGCCCTGGCGGTCGCATTCCCAGAAGGGCATACGGTTATAGCCGAGCGGGTCAAAGAGCCTCGGCTTTAAATATTCGCGCATGGTAAGACCCGTGAGCTTTTTGATAATAACCGAGCAGAGATATGTGTTTTCGCTTATGTAGTGCCAGCCCTCGCCGGGAGCAAACTCCCACGGGGCGTCAAAAAACTGTTTGACCCAGTCGGATTTTTTCTTGTCGCTCAGAACGCTTACGTTTTTGCCAGCTGTCATTGTCAGCAGATGAAACACTGTCATCATTTCAAGTTTTTCATCCGGTTCCTTCGGCTTGTATTCGGGGAAAAGGTCAATAACCTTTGTGTCAAGCGAGCAATAGCCCTCATCTATCAGGAACCCCATCGCGATTGCCGTAAAGCTTTTGCTCACGGAATACATGGTGTGAGGGATGTCGGGTGCGTACGGCGCGCGCCAGCGCTCATAAGCCACTTTGCCGTGACGGATTATCTGTATTGAATGAACTTCATCGTTATTTGCCTCAAGGTCGTCAATAAGCGCTTTTATTTCTTTTGAGTCAACGCCCACCTGCTCGGGAAAATCCGCACGCGGAAGTTCAAGGCTTTTTTTCTCAGCCATTTCAAGCCCTCCTGCCAAATTCAATTCAAAATATTCTACCACAAAACACAATAATTTTAAATAGCAAAAAAATTTTTTTAAAGATTTTTTGAAAAAATCAAACAAATGTTTGACAAACATCGAACAAATGTGTTACAATGATGTTGCAAATAGTATGAAAGGGCTGTGCAAAGCACGGTTAAAGGTAAAAAAGATGAAACCTATCAGTGAGAGCCAGCGCAAAATATATGAGTTTTTGGTTGAAAAAGCAAAAGAGGGCATAACCCCCAGTGTGCGTGAAATCTGCGCCGCTGTCGGTCTGCGCTCAACCTCATCCGTTCAGGCGAACCTTGATTCTTTGGAAGCCGCGGGTTATATAGAACGCCCGCCTATGCTTAAAAGAGTAATAAAAATCCGCGGTATGGCGGAAAATGTCGCTCAGGTGCCGTTGCTCGGCACGGTAACGGCCGGCATGCCGATTTTAACCGTTGAGGAGATTGAAGGCTATCTTCCCTTTTCGCAGCAGGGGGCGGACGGCAAAGAGCTTTTTGCACTGCGCGTAAAAGGTGAGAGTATGATTAACGCCGGCATACTCAGCGGCGACATAGTCATTGTTGAAAGAACCCCGGTCGCCCGCAACGGCGAAATTGTTGTTGCCCTGCTGGGCGATGAGGCAACCGTTAAAAGGTTTTTTAAAGAAGACGGTCATTTTCGCCTTCAGCCGGAGAATGACACATTCGAGCCGATTGTCTGCGATGAGGTTGTTATTCTCGGCAAGGTTATCGCAAGCTACCGCTATTATTAATTACAAACGGGCTGCCGTTTTCACGACAGCCCGAAATTTTTTATTTATAATTCAACAGTTTCTCTTTTTTCAACAATCACGCTTCCGCACAGCAGGGGGCGTGAGTTTTTGTTGACCTTTACGCGCAAATCTCCGCCGGGCTGTGTAAGAGCAATATCAATATCTTCGCCCTTTTTTTGAGAAAGATAAATACCCGCCGCGGTTGTTCCGCTCGCGCATGAGCTTTCCCAAAACAGAGTGCCCGCGTCACGGGCATAAACAAGCGGAGAGAGTGTGCTTTTTTCAAAATCGGCAAACATTATTCCGAGGCAGGGGCAGTCAAGAAAACCGCACCATTCAACTATCACTTTTTCGGCGGCTTTTCCGTTAAACGCGCCTTCGGCGATAATATGCGAAATGCCTTCAAACTCAACAACGGGCAGGGTATATTTTTTGCCTTCAAAGCAAAACTCACGGTCTGTTATGTTCTTCGGCAAGGGCATTTCGACCTCGCCCGAAAAAGAACCGTTTTTGTTTGCGGAAACCGTCACCTTGACGGGCTTTTCCGCGCCCGAAACATTGAGAGTAATATCGGCTTTTTCACCCGGTTCAATCCCCTGTGTAAGGGCGAAAACTGCCGCCGCGCTCATTGTCGCGTTGCCGCAGAACTCACCGCCCGCCATATTCAGAAAAAACCCGTTTTCATCACTGCCGATAAATCCCGCCTGTTCCGCCCGCGGCTCCAAAGCCATAAGTTTTTGAGCGGTTAAAGCGTAATCACTTCGCTCAACGGGCGTTTCAATCAGCAGAGTTATGTTGCCCGTAGGGTCGGCAATATAATAAGATATTCTCATTTGCTGCTGTAATTCTGAAGGAACTGTTTTGTGCGCTCGTTCTGAGTCTGCCCGAAAAGCTCCTCCGGTCTGCCCTGCTCAACAACAACGCCCTTATCCATAAACACAACCCTGTCGGAAACAGCTCTCGCGAACGGCATTTCATGCGTGACAATTACCATAGTCATTTTTTCGTCGGCGAGCTGTTTTATAACCTTGAGAACCTCGCCGGTAAGCTCAGGGTCAAGTGCCGATGTCGGCTCGTCAAAAAACAGTATTTCGGGTTTCATAGCGAGGGCGCGAACAATGGATACTCTCTGCTGCTGGCCGCCTGACAGCTCGCACGCGTAAGAGTCGGCCTTGCCCGCGAGGTCCATCTTTTCAAGAAGAGCCATACATTCTTCTCTTACCTCGTTTTTATCGCGGTGAAGAACGCTGACAGGGGCGTCCATCATATTTTTAAGCACGGAGTAATGCGGAAAAAGGTTGAAATTCTGAAAAACAAGCCGGAATATATG
>ONON01000065.1 GCA_900319455.1 uncultured Eubacteriales bacterium | reverse complement strand
TTTGACTGGTTTGTCAGGCCGGAGAATTTTCTCAAAGTGCTTGAAGGCAATTATGACAACCGCGAAAAGAAAGATGAAGCGGCGAAAGCGCCGCCCCGTGAGCCCTGCGGGAAAGCGGAAAAAAGCGCGAGTTATGACATTGAGGCGTTCAAGCGCATGTCGCTTGCCGACAGCCTTGTGTATGTTAAAAGAAAAGACCGCGTTTAAAAACAAAACAGCCCCCGTATCGAGAGGGCTGTTTAAAACATATCCGCTTTATTTCAACTCAACCGTTTCGTCATACCGGGGCTGCCATATTCCCGAGATGAAATTTCTCGCGCGGAAAATCACCTCGTTCTCATAAACCTCAACAACATATCCGGTGCCGTTAAGAAAATTACCGCCGCGCAAAAAATCGGAATACATGTAGCTGGGGGTGTTTACAAGAGTGTATCCGTCATATTTTTCAACCGATGAATATACTGTTTTGCCTTCGCCTTTTGAAAAGCCCGCGTGAATGTGGCCGCTGATATAAAACACGTTTTTATATTGCTTTATGATTTCAAGTATTCTGTCGGAGGCATCGCCTATACCGCCCGTGCCGGGTTCATCCTCTTTGTTCATCTCCCAGGTGTAGGGCAGGCCGTGGGTGTCGTTTATCGGCTGGTGGAAGAAAACAAAAATCGGCTTGCCTGTCTGAGAGGCTGCCTGCATCTGCTGCGCGAACCACTCAATCTGCGCGTCTGAAACGGTGGCGTATGTGTGGTCGCCCTCACTGCCCAGAACAATCGCGGGGCAGCCGTTTATCTGTGTTGAGTAATAAACCCCGTTTATTTCTCTGCCCGTCGCGAGTTTGTTGTATTCAATAAAATTCTCTTTGGTTACCGAAAGGTCATCACTGCCCCAGGTGTCATGGTTGCCTATAACCATAATGTCGTTTTCGGAGGTGTCATATCTGCTCATGGCGAGGGCGAAGCTCTCCCATTCCGTGATTTTGCCGTGGTCGGTTATGTCGCCGCACACAACAAGGGCGTTGAGCCTGTCTTTTGCCTTTGACATATCCTCAAGCCCGATTTCGAGCACCTCGCGCCTGCCGTTGGCGTCGGTGAGGTGAGTGTCCGAAATAACGGCAAAGCTGGCGAGGCAGCCATCGTTTTTGTGTGAAATCTCCGCTTTCTCAAAGCCGAAAATCCCGCCGAATACCGCCGCCAAAGCCATAAAAACCGCTATGCCCGCCCTTATGGGCTTAAAAAGAACGCTTACAAACGCTGCCAACATACCGTCTGCCTCCCTGTTTAAATTGATTTCGGTGTTTGCGTACCGTAACAAATTCATTTTACCGCTTTAAGGGCGTTTGTTCAACCCCTAAACGGCTCTTTCACTATATATTGTGGAAAAATAATTATTTTTTTCAATGTTAATACAAATTTAACATAAACGGTATTGCGCCGAAATAAAAATTGTGATATATTTATTGTGTATTGTTGTGCGCAATATTATTGTAAGAAAGGTGAAATAAATGGAAAGCGGAACAAAATATCCTCTTGTTTTTGTTCACGGAATGTTCGGCTGGGGCGCGGATGAAGGCATTAACGCCAAAATTCCCTATTGGGGCGCCACAACGGGCGACCTTATGGCTTACCTTAACGAAAACGGCTATGAGGCCTATTCAACATCAAGCGGCCCCGTTTCAAGCGCGTGGGACAGAGCCTGTGAAATTTACGCGAGGCTTACCGGCACCAGGGTCGATTACGGCAAAGCGCACTCCGAGAGAATGCACCACCGCCGCTACGGCAGAACCTACTCCGAGCCCCTGTTTGAGGGCTGGGGAGAGAATAAGAAAATTCACCTTATAGGCCACTCTCACGGCGGCAACACCGTGCGCACCCTTATGCACCTGCTCACCTACGGCAGCGAGGAGGAGCGCGCCTGCACACCCGAAAACGAGCTTTCCGGGCTCTTTACCGGCGGTAAAGAGGGCTGGGTTAAAACCTTAACAACAATCTGCACCCCGCATAACGGCGCGAGCGCTTATCAATTCGCTAAAAAATACAAAATTCTCGAACCGCTCAAATTTGTGGCGTTCAATTATATAGGAATAATGGGCAGAAGCGGAGCCGAAGGCGGAATGGTTGACTTCCACCTGGAGCAGTACGGCCTGAGCGACACGCCCGGTATGCAGGACGCATTCCCCATACGCAGGGCGAAAAAAATGCTCAACACCTACGGCGACAATGTCGAAACGGATCTTGCGCCCGAAGGGGCGAAAAAGAACAATGAGTTTCTTGAAATCAGCCCCAATGTTTATTATTTCTCATTCGCTTACACAAATGTTACCAAAATGAAGCACATGCCCTCGCGTTACCGCGCGAAGCTCAGCGACTTCCCGTTTCTTACCCTCACATCCGACGCCATACTCATCTATGAGCATTTTATTGTTCCCGGTTATAAAAAGACTTATATAGAAATCGCCAACGACGGGCTTGTGAATGTGCGCAGCGCCCTTTACCCCGAGGATGAGCCTCACACGGATTTTGACCGCACAAACATAAAGCCGGGCGTGTGGAATGTTATGCCCGTGCGCAGCGGCGACCACGGCACCCCCATAGGGCTTTTTGCCGACGCCGACAAAACCAGAGATTTTTACCACATGTTGATTGAAATATTAAAAGAGGTTGAGGCGGAAGAAAAGTAAACCTCAAAAAAGGAACAAAAAAACAAGCGAAAAAAGTGAAAAGGGAGTGATTTATTTGGAGCCTTTCTACGAGGTCAGGGATTTTTCGACAATACGCGAAATGCTTGACCAGAGCTTTGAGCTGTTTGCAGACAGAAGCGCCTTTGAGGTGAAAAAGGGCGATGAGCATTACAACATATCCTACACCGAATACAGAGATCAGCTCAACGCTTTGTGCAATGCGCTGCTTGATAAGGGTTATTACCGCAAAAAAATCGGCGTGATTTCAGATAACAGATATAAATATGCTCTTACATATATGACGGCAATCTGCTCCGGCAACATCATTGTTCCCATTGACAAGGAGCTTATGACCGATGACATTCACGGCATACTCGAGGCGGCGGGCTGCGAAATACTTTTTGTTGACAAAAAGCACAAGGACAAAATCGATTACGACCGCCTGGGAGACATTCCCGTTTACTGCTTCGACCCGCTTGATGAGAGCGAAAACCCTTACGGCATAAGGAACTTCACCGAGCTTCACAACCGCGGCAGAGAGCTTATATCTCAAGGCAAAAGGCTCTGGGAGGAGATTGAAACCGATGTTGACGCCCTGTGCGTTCTGCTCTTTACATCCGGCACAACGGGCGTTTCAAAGGGCGTTATGCTCTGCCAGCGCAATTTCATATTTGAAGTCAAGGCGGCAATGGGAGTCATCAAAATCTATCCCGAAGACTGCGGCATTTCCCTGTTGCCTATTCATCACACATTTGAAAGCTCGATTATTCTTTTCTTCGCTCCATACTGCGGAGCGAAGGTCACCTTCTGTGAGGGCTTCAAATTTGTGCTGAAAAATATGAAGGAATTCAATCCATCAGTATTTGTTGCCGTTCCTCTCGTTCTTGAAACGGTGCACAAGCGCATTCTGCGCAAAATCCGCGAGCAGAAGCACGGCGAGTCAAAATTCCGCATAGGCTTAAAGCTGTGCAAGGCGGGCAACAGGCTGCACCTCAATTTAAGCAAATATATCTTTAAAGAGATTATAGACACCTTCGGCGGCAATATGCGCATGATAATCTGCGGCGGCGCCGCGGTTGACCCGCAGGTGCTTGACGATTTCAACACCTTCGGCATTCAGATTATTTACGGCTACGGCCTTACCGAATGCGCCCCTCTCGCCGTTATCAACCACGACCGCCTGCGCACAACGGACTCCATAGGCGAGCCTCTGCCGGGAGTTGAAACAAAACTAATCAATCAGGATGAAAACGGCATAGGCGAACTCTGTGTCAAGGGCGGAATGGTAATGCTCGGCTATTATAACAACCCCGAAGCGACGGCCGAGGTAATTGATGAGGATGGCTTCCTTCACACGGGCGACCTTGTTCAGATTGATGAAAAGGGTCATTACCATGTTTGCGGGCGCAGCAAAAATGTTATTGTCACCTCAAACGGCAAAAACATCTACCCCGAGGAGCTTGAATATCACCTTGACGGTGAGGATTGCATAAGCTCCAGCCTTGTTGAGGGCGTTGAGAATAAAAAGGGCGAGGTTCAGATTCACGCCCAGATTTTGCCCGATGTTGAGGAGATAAGCCTTAAAATGGGCAGAGAGCCTACCGAAAAAGAGCTTCAGAGCCTTATCAGGGGAGCCATTGAGCGCATTAACGAAAGGGTGCCCGCGTTCAAACACATTAAATCATTCACCATACGCAAAGATGATTTTGAGCGCACCACCGCCCAGAAAATCAAGCGAACAACCAACAAAACCACAGGCAGAGCGAAGAATAAAATCAAGGTTAAGGATTCAAAAGTCAGTTAAATGAGAAATAACGCCCTCTATTCCGCCGAAAACGGAAAAAAGAGGGCGTCTTTTTTACAAAACAGAGGTTTATTTTCAAGAAACACCGTGCTATATTTTAATTACAAAAACAAAAAAACAAACGGCAGGCCCTTGAAAGGAGGCAGCAACAATGTCAGGAAAAAAACTTTACAAAAGCAGCAGTGACAGAAAGCTGTTCGGAGTGTGCGGAGGAATAGCGGATTACCTTGATGTTGACTCAACAATAGTAAGGCTGGCGCTGGTTCTGTTTACACTTATGGGAGGCAGCGGACTGCTGTTCTACATTATAGCGGCGATTGTTATGGCTGATGAGCCCGGATACGGGGATTAAGCAGTTAGGAATTAGGAGTTAGGAATTAGGTGTTGGAAAATTGCAATTTGGAATTATAATCTGTAGGGGCGATTATCAATCGCCCGCGAAAATACCGCAATTTTGCGACACCTCACCGTAGGGGCATATTACGAGCAAAGCGAGTAACAAGGTTCTGCCGCAGGCAGGTTCTTATTATCAATCGTCCGCCATTTGCAGTTAGAAATTAGGAATTAGAAATTTGGAATTCGGAATTAAACATTAACCCGGCTGTCTGTATAATTTTTCACATTTTTGAAAAAATTTTCAAAAAAGTATTGACAGCGAAAATGGTTTGTGATTTAATCGGGTAAACCGATGAAGAAGGGTAAGTAGGTTCAGGACTTTTCTCTCAGAGAGCCGCGGGTGCTGTGAGCGCGG
>ONON01000109.1 GCA_900319455.1 uncultured Eubacteriales bacterium | reverse complement strand
TTGATGTATGGTAAGCAAATCTGACGATGTTATGCGGCTTTTAGTTTGATGCGAAAACCAATACCGGTTTATGAGTTACTGCCCAAATACAGCCGTCTGATTTTTTAGGGCGGCTGTAATTGCTTTTATGAATATTTTTCAACGAAAACACGGTGAACGCTCTTTATCATGGCTGTTTAATCAGAATTCCGTTTCAAGAAATCGGCAGATATTGTTGTAAAAGATATTATGAAGTTCATCTTCACTGAAGCCCATACGCATAATTGACTTTATCTCTGTTTTCGCGCTCCACATAGGGTAATCGGTGCCGAAAAGCACCTTTTTTGTTCCGAATTTTTCAACACAGCGGCAAAACTCGCTGTCGGAAAGGTACGCGGTTGATGAACAGCAGTCAACATAAAGATTCTCATATTCCGACAATCTGTCCGCAGCCTCTTTCCAGACGCTCCAGCCGCCGAGATGAGCACCTATTATTTTTAATGACGGGTAATCTTTAAGCACTTTTTCCGCGCGTTCGGGATTTGAATAATCCTGCCTGATATCGCCGAAATGCACAAGCACGGGGAAGCCGTCACGCGCGCAAATCTCATAAATTTTGCGGCATTGAGGCGAATCAACGGAACAACGCTGAAAATCCGGGTGCAGTTTTATTCCGCTTAAGCCGAGAGAACGAAGGTGCTCATAATCAGCCTCAACATTTTCGCTTTTCGGGTAAAGAGTTCCGAATCCAGTAAGCCGATCGGGATAGCCGGCAACTTCAGCCGCGATAAACTCATTTATCACTCTTACCTGGTGCTCATTTGTGGCAACCGAATGAACAAGAAAACGGTCAACGCCCGCGCTTACGCCCCGCTCAATCAAATCGTTTACCGTTCCTTTGCCGTGGGCAATAACTCCGTAAAAGGCGTCGATTCCGTCAACCGCTCTTCTTGAAATTTTCTCGGGATATATATGACAGTGAGAATCAAAAACTTTATAATTTGCAAACATAGGGGTTACCTCCGTCACTGAATAATTACAATCAGTTCAACCGCCCTGTCGGTGTTATCTCACAGCTGTTTGCCTGATGACGGAAATCCGCTTTTGTCAATAAATTTTTACGGATTATCGCCGCCGGCGCACAGCGCCTCAACCTCATCGCAAACAGCTTTGAGGCCGCAGGAAGTGCAGTCCATTTTTATATCTCTCATTATATGGTCAAGCGCGGTTGTTATGCTTTCGGATTTTTTCATAACCTGCTCAAGCAAGTCATAAGGAAAGCTTTCATCAGTCACAAACAGCAGTTTAACTGCCTCAACCTGTGGCTGTTTTTTATATTCTTTAATAAAGAATCTGCCTATATGGGCAAAACCAAGCCCTTTTTTCAAAGCGTCTCTGCCTACTCTTGCCGCCTCTCTGTGCGTAAAGGCGGAAATTCGCATCATATATCCTTCCGGGTGGATATGATACCTTGCAAACTCTATTTTTCTGACAGTCTGATACAGCTGTTCTCCTGTGCCCATTTCACTTTCTTTAACTCTTATGAGAGCTATTCTTGCAAAAGGCGAATCTCCGTTAATCTCCGTAAGGTCTCTGCCGATTAGCAAAACTTCATCATCCGGAACCAAAGAATAACTGTCTGTTAAAGCGACGCCGCTGAGCGCGGGAAGATTATTGCCTCCGAGCTCAAACGCAGTGTCACTTTGAAAGATGATTTTGTTTTTATCCGTTTCCTGCCATTTCGGAGCTGAACCGAAATCAAGCTTTTTCACAGGGTGTTCATCAAGAATTCGCTTAACCCCTTCAAAGCACTCATCATACAGTCTCATTATTATTCACCATGAATAACACCGATTTTTCTCAACGCTGTTTCTGTGCCCCTGATAAGAGCCGATGTTTCGGCAAGCGAATAAATGCTGTTGCCTTTTGCGTCATTTATTGCCATTTCTCTGTCATCGGGTATTATAGAAAGAATTTCAAGCCCTTTTTCTTCAAGGCAGGCGGCAAGAGCCATATCCGGTATTCTGTTTATCACAGTTCCCGTTTTTTCAAACATCACCATTTCTTCCGCTACCGACAGTATGGTTTTTATAACCTGAAGGCCTTTTTTGCTGGCATCGGAAACAAGAATAAGGTGCGTGACCTTTTCCATAACGCGGCGGTTAACCTGCTCTATTCCCGCTTCACCGTCAATAACAATAAAATCATAGTTTCCGGCAATCATCGCGATTATTTCTTTCAGATAAGCGTTTACTTTACAGTAGCACCCAGCGCCTTCCGGTCTGCCTATTGCAAGAAAGGAAACATCTCCGTTTTCAGTTACGGCGTCAATCATTCGGTACTTTGCCTCGCTCAAAAGCTCCAGCGCGGTGCCGGTGTTGCCTTTTTCCGCCTGCTTAACAAACGATTTTCTTATATCGTCAACCGTAAGCCCTGCATCGACCCCGAGGGCTGTGGCAAGCCCTACAGCGGGATCCGCGTCAATGGCAAGTATTTTTTTGCCCGGATTGTTTTTTGCCAGAAGTCGCACTGCCGCGGCAGAAAGAGAAGTTTTGCCCACCCCTCCTTTGCCTACAAAAGCAAGTATTATCGGGTCTGTTTTTTTCATAATATTATTCCGTTTTCAATATAACATAGCCGTCTGTAAGACTTGCTTTGAG
Organism: uncultured Eubacteriales bacterium; assembly: GCA_900319455.1. Classification (GTDB taxonomy): domain Bacteria; phylum Bacillota; class Clostridia; order Oscillospirales; family Acutalibacteraceae; genus CAG-177. Next base: position 3,249 of record ONON01000109.1, on the reverse strand, counting down.
AAGGCTGCCCTCAACTGTAAAACGCCGTCCGATGAGGTCAATCAGGGTAACGGTATTTTCACCGCACTCAATCTCCATAACATTATTCATTACAACGGTTTCATCAGATATTTCATTTTTATAAGCGGTTGATAAACACATAATTACAGCTTCCTGTCTTTTTTCAGATTGTCATAATACGGCTGAGCTTTATCATAAATCCGCCTGACAAGCTTCATATCGCTGTTTGTGTAGTAAACGGCAAAAGTCGCGCCTGTAAAAGCTGTGACAGCCGCAAAAAGAACCAATAAGGGTTTCAGAACTTTCACGCCTTTTTCACCCTTCCCTTCTGCCTTGCGTATTCAGCCGCTCCGAGCGCTCCCATGAGCTGAGGGTCTGTGCTGAGTTCCACCACTTTTATTTTAAGAACTTTTTCAATGGCCTTTTTCAAACCGTCATTTTTTGCGCATCCGCCGGTCAGCGTAATGCTGTCGGTTGCTCCCGCTTTTTTTGCCATAACAAAGCAGCGTTTTGCAACAGCGAGCTGAATACCCGCGGCAATCTCTTCCATAGGTTTGCCCTCACCTACAAGGGATATGACCTCCGATTCGGCGAACACAGTGCACTGCGCTGTTATGGGAATTGTGTTTTTCGCCTTTAATGAAAGCTTTGAAAATTCAGGAAGAGACATTTCAAAAGCATTTGCCATAGCTTCATAAAATCTGCCCGTGCCGGCGGCGCATTTGTCGTTCATCGCAAAATTCTTTACCGTTCCGTCGGTGTCAATGGCAATTCCTTTTACATCCTGACCGCCTATGTCGATAATCGCCCTTACATTCGGATTTGTAACATGAACACCCATTGCGTGGCAGGATATTTCACTGATATTTTCATCGGCAAAAGGAACTTTGTTTCTGCCGTATCCGGTGCCTACAAGATAAGTTAACTCCTTCGCTTCCGTCAGGCCGTCAACCTGTGAAACGGCATCATCGAGCGCTATCTTGGCAGACTGCACCGGATTGATTTTGCTTCTGTTTGTAACAGCGGCAACCATTTTGCCGTTTTCATCAAGAATAACGCATTTTGTGTAGGTTGAGCCCACATCGCAACCGCCGAAATAATTCATAACATAAATCTCCTTTTTCTTATATTACCATGCCAGCGTGTCATCAAAATCGACCAGAGTAGGGTCAACCGGTTCTTCCCGAAGTACGGTGGTCATATACTTATTGATTTGTTCGCGCATATCACGCCTTGAAATAGTGCGCGGATCCATCAAATCCTGCGGAACCCATATAAAGCTCACATTATGTTCTCTTGCCTGATCGTCAAAAATACCGTTGAGGCCGTCCATACCCTTGCAGGAAATCTGGTCATACATAATTACCATATCCGCGTTAAATTCCTCAACAATTCTCCACAGTTCATCAACTACATTGGCGTAACCGCCTTTTGTATGTTTGCGCATTGTTGTTCTCTGAAGAGTTTTCGCAAGGGTGCCGAGTGCCTTTTCCTTATCTTGCGTATCGTACATATAGTATGAAATCATTGTTTCCATATCCATAACCACATTGACGCCCCAGCAGTTTTCAAGCCAGTTTGCGAGACTTGTATAGTAGTTTGCCGGGCAGGACCAGACTATTGCCCTGTGGCGCATTTCTTTTGAGCATTTAACCTTTTTATTATATGCGTCAAGCATAAGCCTGTTTACCTTTTTGTCAACTTTAAGAAAACGGGGATCCATACCGCCGGAAATATGAAAGTAAAACAATCGGTAAAGCCAGAATGTAGCACCCGTCATCTGCGGAAAATCGGTTTTGTTGACCTCCCATTTCTGCATCTCGTATTCTGTTTGTTTATTATAATTCTTCATCGCTTTGAAAAAAGCGTCCCAATCCCATTTTTCGCCGGTTTGCTCTTCCACAAAAGCTATTGCGGATTTGATTTCATCCACGGCATATTCCTGAACATCCTCGCCGTTATAGCGCAGGGGAACATTTATCACCTGAGTGGGAATATTGAAGCGCCTGTCAAGGTATGAAGAGTTCATAATAGAGCCGTCGCAAGGCATATTGCAGGTGAGTGAACAAACCCCGACAAGCGGATAATCGTCATTAATCGCCACGCCCGCCTCGGCAGAAGGCAAAGGGCATACATCCGCCGGCACACCGTAGCTTTCCGTTATATCAAGATAAGGCGGCGTTATATTCTGGTCAACCATAGAGGTAAGAAAAATCGGAATTGTTGTAACATGGTTATCTCTTAAATTCGGAAAACCGGCTATAAATTCGGAGGAAAAAATTTCATCCACATTTACTGTTTTGTCTGCCCATTTTGATTTTTCGTGAAAGTGCCTGTCATTTGACAAAAGAAAATTTATCAAATCGGTTGTGGGCTTCACAAGCATATTCATATGAAGGTGTGTAATTCTGAGTTGCGGGCCTCGGAGTCCTTCGGTATGGCGGTCAACCCACGCCGGCGCCGTGAGATAGCTCATCATCCAGCGGTAGTTCAACAAACCTTTTGCTGTTGAGACAGGGGCTTTACCTGTCATAACAATAATATCTTTCCATGTAATCAGCCAGCGAAAGTAGTCATACGCCGTGTCTGAAACTCCGCGCCACTCTCTGTGTTTGAGCAATCCGGTTTTATCCTCATGAAGATTACCGAGATTTGAGGGTTCATTGCGCCAAAGATTTTTTAATTTGCCTTTTAATTTCATTTTGTCATCAGCCGCCTTTCCGGATTTTCTTGATTTCAAGGCTTTCAACAAACGCCTGAACCCTTGTTCTCAACTGCCCCGAAGCGTTTGCCGTATATTGCCGGTCAACGCACACCGACGGAATGCCGAAATCATTTGTGATTACATGAGATGCGAGGGCTCTCTCATAGCCCCAGTATTCACAGAATTTAAGCTGCTCATAAAGAACACCGTCTGCGTGATAATCTTCCACAAGTTTTTTTACATATTCGCGTCTGCCCTCAACTTTTGCCTGTTCCATATACCTCGGGCACTGGCAGGTTTTCATATAGTGCAGAATAATCTGTTCAAGCACATCTCCGTCATCGGTCAATTCAATTTCTTCTCTGCCGGGCATAGCGCCGAAACAATAACGGTCTGCAACCACAAGAGCTCCTGATTCCTCAATGAGTTTTGTGAAATCAGGGTCATCCATTTCAGAACCGACAACCGCAATTTTAACCCTGAAACTCTTTTTTTCATCGGGGATTCTTGTTTTCAGCTCTTCGGCCGTTTCTCTGAGTTTATCA
>ONON01000047.1 GCA_900319455.1 uncultured Eubacteriales bacterium | reverse complement strand
TAAGGTCTCTTCTGAGGCTGAAGCGGCAGTTGACGGTATCGCCCTCTTTGTAATTCGCGTCTTTAACCGCGGCAAGAATATAGCCCTGAGAAACAGTTTCGCCCTTGGAGTCATAAGCTTTGTAGCTTATTCTGAAATCCTTGTCGCTGTGCGAAAGACCTTTGATCGTAACCTTGGCAAGACCTTCTATTTTGCCTATACCGTAATCTTCAAGCACAACATTGTCGATTGTTGCGTAAGATTTGCCGTAAACATAATAATCGGCAACAACAAAATCGACATCGCCTATTTTCGTTGTTTGCATTTTACCGTCGTTTTCATCATAAGCCTTTTCAACGCTGCCGCTGACAACCTGAGTCTGCGCCGGCTGTGAAGGAAGCTTTGCCCCGCACGAGCAGAGAAGCGAACAAAGAGCGGAAACAGTGAGAATTACGGCAATTAATCTTTTCATAATATAATTATTTCCTTTCAATCGGATATTGTTTATTTTAGCACGGGTTTTAACTAAATGCAACCATTAATGTCAGTCGGAATCCCAACTGTATTTTGTCAGGCTTCCCTGTGTGAGCAAATCGGGAAAATCCCATTGGCGAAGCACCTCATAAACGCCGATTGCGACTGAGTTGGACAGATTGAGCGAACGGGCGTCAGGACGGTTAATCATAGGGATACGCACACAGCTTTCGGGATTGTCAAAAAGCAGTTTTTCGGGCAGTCCCGCTGTTTCTTTGCCGAAAACAATGTAGGCTCCGTCGGGGTAATTCACATCGCTGTAAATACGGCGCGCCTTGGTGCTGAAATAAAAGAACGCTCCGTCGCTGTTTTTATCAAAAAAATCGTTCAGACTGTCATAATATGTTATATCAAGCAGGTGCCAGTAATCAAGACCCGCCCGTTTAAGCTTCGCGTCATCAACGCGAAAACCCATAGGCTCAACAAGATGAAGCCTTGCCCCCGTAAGGGCGCAGGTTCTTGCGATATTGCCCGTGTTCTGCGGAATCTGAGGTTCCACGAGTACAATATTAAGTGATGGCATTTTTGCTCCTCAGCCGTTAAATTTGTTCATAGCGCCGTCAACATCGCCCGCGACCATGAGTTCAAGAGCTTCAATGCCCTTTTCACACGCTTCTTTAAGAAGCTTCGCGTCATCGGCAGTGAATTTTGAAAGCACCCAATCGGCAAGATTCCATTCGGGGCCGGGCTTTTCGCCTATGCCGATTTTTATGCGCGGGAATGTGTCGGCGTTTATCTGATAAATAATGCTTTTTATTCCGTTATGGCCGCCGTCTGTGCCTTTGCGGCGTATTCTGAGTTTGCCGCAGGGAAGAGAAATATCATCAAAAACAACAATAATATTCTCAGGTTTGATTTTGTAGAATGAGGCGGCCTCTCTTACAGACTGACCGCTGTTGTTCATATATGTTTGCGGCTTGATTACAAGGCAGCGTCTGCCGTTTAAAGTAACGCTCCCCGTAACGGCTTTAAACTGAATTCTGTTTATTTTGAAACCGTATTTTTCCGCAAGCATATCGGCAAAAATAAAACCTGTGTTATGCCGTGTGGTTTCGTACTCCCTGCCCGGGTTGCCGAGGCAAACAACAAGATATTCGGGCGGCCCGCCGGGATTTAAAGTGCGGCGTTTGAAAACAGTCATATAAACCTCTTATTTAAGCGAAACGGGCACGCTGTAATTAACGCAGTCGTCCGGATCAAAGTGCGCGCCGTATCTGATATTGACATCAAGAACATTCAGCATATCGCGGGCATCATCTGTACTCAACTCATTGCTTTTATAAAGCACGGGAACGCAAAGAACATAACTGCCTTTTTTGGGGATTGTATAGACTCCGGTAGTACCCGTAAAAATATAAACGCCTTTTTCGCCGTTATCGGGGCAGGTCACGCTGAAAATGCTCAATTCGCTTATATCGGTGTTTTTTATTGTAAAATATGCCTGAAAACAAAGCCAGTTTTCAGGATGACTGACAAGATCCTGTGCGTCAGCTTCCGGCATTTCAAAACACTTTTTCAGGTAAGGTGCGCCGAACCCTTCGGTTGTTGCGTACTGGTCAACAGCTGTGTCAAAAAGGGTGAAATCGCTCATCTCGCAAACCGGTTCGCTTATCTCCTGTTTTTCGGCAGTTCGACTGCTTTTTTTGCCGGCGGAATAACCGAAATAAACGCCTGCCGCTATTGAGCAGGCAACCGCAAGCGAAATACATATTATTGTAATTATTTTTTTCCTGTTCAAAATATCACCTCTTTGTACTGATTTATTATGACAGATAATAATCGAAAAAACAAGTAATACAAAAAAATTTACAATTATGTAAAATTTATAATTTTATTCCCACCGAGCCTGTATCAGCATCAAGGTCAATAAAGGTCAAAAAGAGGATAAAAAACGAGAAACTGCGAGAAATTGCCGCTTTTTATGTAAAAATCGAGGCATAACGCCTGCAATTTGACCTTTATTGACCTTTGACAGAAAATTGTTCGGCGATATATAATCCGGATAAAGGTCAAAGAAAGTCAAAGGCAAATTAAGTGAGGTGGTGATTTTATGAGCCTGAGCAATGAAATAGCCGACATACTTACGGGTATGCTCAGTAACGACGGATGCGCGGAAATTCAGCGCAATGAACTTGCGCAGAGTATCGGCTGTGTGCCGAGCCAGATTAACTATGTTATATCATCCCGTTTCACGCCGGAGCACGGTTATCTAGTTGAAAGCCGCCGAGGCGGAGGAGGATATATAAAAATCACCCGCCTCAAAATAAACGCGCCGGATATGATAATGCACACCGTAAACTCGATAGGCGACAGACTTGACCGCAACAGCGCCCGGGCGTTTATTATCAACCTCGCCCAGCAGAACTTTATAAAAAAAGAGGCGGCGGAAATGATGCTTTGCGCTGTAAATGACGCCTCTCTGAGACCGGCCGAGCCTGAAAAACGCGATGAAATCAGAGCTTCCGTTCTCAAGCAGATGCTTTTGACGGCGGCAAGAAAACACAAATAAACCTTCTCAAACGAAAGGATGATGAATTATTATGTTATGTCAGAACTGCGAAAAAAAAGAAGCCACCACACACATCAAGCAAATAATCAACGGTGAAATGAGTGAGACTTACCTTTGCTCGGAATGCGCAAAACTTCTCGGGGCAAACGATATGTTTTCCGATTTCAACCTCAATTTTTCGGAATTTTTCGGCAACTTTTTCGGCGATATGCTCCCCGCTCACACAAAAACTTCCGCACTGAAATGCCCGAGATGCGGCTGCACTTTTGACGATATAGTCAAAAGCGGAAAGGTAGGGTGTACGGAATGTTACACAACATTCTATGACAAGCTTCTGCCGTCACTGCAGAGAATTCACGGCAAGCTTCAGCACACCGGCAAAATAAGCGCCTCAGCCGATTTCAGTGACGAAGAAAACGCACCCGACGAACCGGCTCAGGAGGCCGAGCCTTCAACCGGCAACGCCGAAAAAATCGCTTCTTTGAAAGCGGCTATGGATGAAGCGGTGAGTAAACAGGATTTTGAGGAAGCGGCGAAAATCCGCGATGAAATAAAAGAACTTGAGGGAGGCGAAAACAAATGAAATGGTATAACGAAAAAGGCGAACAGAACGATGTTGTTATCAGCACGCGCATACGCCTGTCACGCAACCTTAAAAACTACCCCTTCCCCTGCCGCCTTAACGCGCAGGCAAAAAAAGAAATCTGCGAGAAAGTCCGCGCGGCACTTAATGACGGCAAAAACGGCGATTTCGGCTTTATTGATATGAGTATGCTCACAAAGCCACAGGCCATTTCACTTGCCGAAAGGCACCTGATAAGCCCCGAATTCACATCCTGCGCCGAAGGCAGCGCTCTTATGATAACAAAAGATGAATCCGTAAGCCTTATGCTCTGTGAAGAAGATCATATACGCCTTCAGGTTATCAAATCCGGGCTTGCGCTTGAAGACGCGTACAACGAGGCGAGCAAGATCGACACCGCTCTTGACGGAAGGCTGCATTTCGCGTTTGATGACAAATTGGGCTATCTTACACAATATCCCACAAACCTCGGCACGGCAATGAAGGCCTCCATTATGATGCATCTGCCGGCGCTGACAAGAAGCGGTAAAATTCCGCGCATTGCCTCCACTGTTTCAAAATTGGGCCTTGTTCTCAGAGGAACTTACGGAGAGGGTTCAAAACCTCTCGGCGACATTTACCTGCTGAGCAACCAGATTACACTCGGCATAAGCGAGGAGGCGGCAATTACAAACCTTAAATCAATCGCGTCACACATTATTGAGCAGGAACGCTCATCAGCAAAAGAGCTTGCCGACACAATAGGCGAACAGGACAGAATCTTCCGCGCGCTCGGCCTGCTTAAATACGCAAGACTGCTTACAAGCAAGAACTTTATGGAACTTATCTCGCTTGTGAGAATGGGTGCCGCGACCGGTGTGCTTGACATACCGATTGAAAAAATTGACGACCTGATTATCAATATGCAGCCCGCTACAATAAGCGCCGCAAACGCCGACGCGGAGGATGTTTCAAAGCGTGACAGAATAAGAGCCGAGGCTGTAAGAGAAGCGTTTGAAGATGTAAGATAAAGTGTTTAAAACAGGCACGGTGATTACCGTGCCTGTTTTTTGTTTGAGATGATATTTGTATCTACACAC
>ONON01000255.1 GCA_900319455.1 uncultured Eubacteriales bacterium | reverse complement strand
TTTGAATTTCGTTACCCACAGCGTAGAGGCCGACAGAATGTTCCAAATCTTTTTTGTTGTGTGCATTTCAATGCTCTTTACTGTTGTTGTCGCTAAAATAATCGGCTGTTCGCTGCCTATGCTCGCCAAGGTTCTTCACCTTGACCCGGCGCTTATGGCAGGCCCTATGATTACAACAATAGTTGACGCTGTTTCGCTTCTCATCTATTTCGGCTTTGCTACGGTGGTTCTGTTTTAGATGAATTTCAATTGTATATTATTAACTGAAAATATGTGTGAGTTTTAGCCAATTCGCACATATTTTTTCTTTATGTTGACCGTGAAAAAATATAATGATAAAATTATTCTGTTATATAAAAATATAATAACAGAGAGGTGCCGGGTATGAAAAAAATTATCTCGATTGTTCTTGCGGCGGTAATGGTGTTTTGCTGCGCCGTTCCCGCTTTTGCGGCGGATGCGGGCAGCGGCTTTACACCCGTCATCCGTTTCGTCGCGGCGAGCGACACTCATGTTAAAGAGGATGACAGCATTAACGCCGGGCGCATTTCCAAAATGATGGAGCTTGCCTATTCGGAGGCGGATGCGGACCCCGTTTACGGCAAAGTTGACGCTCTGCTTATTGCAGGCGACCTTACCGACAGGGGCACAAAACGCGCTTTTGACCTTTTTTGGCAGGCGGTTGACGGCTCACTGCGTGAAGGCACGCAGTTTATCGGCGTTGTGGCAAAAAATCATGACGGCTATGAGATGAGCCGCAAGGATGTTCACGGCTATTATTCATCCCTTACGGGCAACAGCGCCGATTTTCACACGGTTATAAACGGCTACCATTTTATAGGGCTTTCGGCGTCTGACAATGATATTGTGCATTATGACGCAAAACAGCTTGACCGGCTTGACAAACAGCTTGCCGAGGTAACAGCCGAAAACCCTGACAAACCCGTGTTTGTAATTCACCACGAGCATGTGCGCAACACAGTTTACGGCAGTTCAACCTTTGACGGCTGGGGAGTTCCGTATTTCAAATCCATCCTTGATAAATACCCTCAGGTTGTTGATTTTTCGGGGCATTCTCACTATCCGCTCAACGACCCGCGCTCAATATGGCAGGGCAATTTCACGGCAATCGGCACGGGGGCGATTTATTACTCGGAGTTCACCGTTGATGAAATGCGCGCTTACGATCCTCCCGATTGCAGAGAGACCGCGACCTGCTGGATTGTTGAGCTTGACAAAGACGGCAATATGCACCTTCGCGGCTATGATGTCAATGAAAAAACGATGCTTTGCGAATACTATATTGACAACCCCGCGGATAAATCCAACAGGGAATTCACTCCCGCAAAGCAGGAGGCAAAATCAAAGGCTCCCGTTTTTGAAAGCGGCGCGCAGATAAACACCGAGCCCGTTTACGGCGGCTGCAAGGTAACCGTTCCCGCGGCAAAGTCCGCTGACGGTATGCCTGTTGTGCTCTACCGCGCTTACGCGAAGAACTCCCTCGGCATAACGGTTGAAAAGGGGCGCACGCTCCCCAAATATTACAGAGCGGTTGATGAGGAAACGATTGAAATAAACATTGAGGGGCTTTCAGCCGGCGAATACGAAATAACGGTTACGGCGGAGAATGCCTACGGAATGCGGTCCGAGGCGCTCGAAACAAAAGTTACGGTTGAGGGCAAAACAGGCATTGACGCTCTGTTTGCCCGTATAGCAAGATTTTTTGAGAAAGCGGTTGCGTTTGTTAAAGCACTGTTCGGATAAGCCCATTTAAACATATTATTAAAAAGGGGGATTTATATGGCTTACTGTCCGAAATGCGGCAGGCACCTGCGTATGCTTGACTGGCACCAGAACTGCCCTCACTGCGGAGTGAACCTTGTTTATTACAAATCCAACGAAAAACTGCTTGATGACAGCGAAAAGGCGGAGATTGAGCACGCGCACACACAGCCCAAAATTGACAGGGCAAAGGCGGCTTATTTCGGCTCACCCATAGCGATAACCAGGTTTGTGCTGACAATTCTGCCCGTTGTCACTCTGCTTGTTCCGTTCGCAAAATTCACATCGCCTGCAGGCTCAAAGCTTATTAACCTTGTAAGTGTTGTCAATTTTTTCAGAGCGGGCGGAATGAATAAGATGCTCGGCGCCGTTCCCGCGAGCAAATCCGCTCTCGCTCTCGCGCTTTTATGCGTTGCGGCGGCAATGTTCCTTATCAACGCGATTTTTCTTATCGCCTCTTACGGCAAACACGGCAAAGGCAGGTCTGTGGCGCTTTACTCATTCACATTTCTGCTCGCGGTCGCCTCGGCTGTGTGCTTTATTGCCGGCAAAAACGATATAAGCGTTTTCACAGACGAATATTCATCCGCTTCACTCTTCATAGGCGCGTTTGTTTTTGTCGCCGCGCAGCTCGCGGCGCTTGTTGTGAACATTGCGCTTTATAAAAAGGGAATAAAGGTCAGATACACCCCCTGCCTCATAGGAGGGTTGCCCAAAGAGGAATACTACTCTTATGTGGAGCAGGGTATGACGCGCGAGGAGATACGCCGCAAAATGCTTATAGCTCTCGCGGAAATGCAGGAGGAATACGATAAAAAGATTGCCGCCGAAGAGACGGCGCAAAGGGGAGGTGAATAAAAATGGCAGCCAACATTCCGAAAGAGCAGGCGGTGCGGATTGCTCTTCACGGCACCGATGAAGAAGTTAACAAACAGCTCAGGCAATACACCGATGTTGACCGCAGGGTGGTTTCAAGAAAAGAAACAATAGGCTACATTCTGTTCACCTCATTCCGCGATTTCAACATAAACGGTCACAAAGATATTTTTGCCGAAACAATACTCAAAATCAGCCTCAACCTTCAATCCGTATATAACGCCTTCGCCGGAATATGGGATATTGTGGATGATATAATCATAGGCGGCGTGGTTGAAAAAACCCGCACGCGCTGGGGCAAATTCATACCTTATATGGCAATGTCGGGCATTCCGCTCGCGATTATGTCGGTGCTTTACTGGATGTTGCCCTACATTGTGGGGCAGGCGAATTGCGACAACCTCAATTATATGCCCAAATTCTTAATCTGGGCGGCGCTTGAACTTATAAACGAGGTTGTTGAAAACTTCCGCAATGTTTCCGTCGGCGGATATATGTCAACGGTTACGCCTTACCCGACCGACAGGCGCAGACTCATCTCGGTTTCATCATACGCGAGCATTATCTTTTCAAGACTGCCCGACCTTGTTATAGAGTTTGCCATGGATTTTATTACAAACGGTCTTGTTAAAACGGCAAAATCCTCGGAACAGGCGCTTAAAAAGGCGTTTGTCATACTCGGGCCGTCAACAATGGTTGTTTCCGCCGTTATTATCACCTGGTACTGCTCAATAGCGAGAGAGAGGGTTCACCAGAAAATAGAGACTCCCAAAATCAAAGAGAGCCTGCGTATAGTTTTCACCAATAAACCGCTTCTCGCCAAAATGATTGCCGACGCTTTCGGCTCATTCGGAACGGGCGTTTCCACAAACGATTATTACCGGTATGTGCTTTATATGACAACATTTGAAACAATAGCGGGCATTCCGTCGGTGTTTTTCCAGCCGTTCGGTTTCGCAAAATACAACGCTCTCGCTTCAAGGTTCTCAACAAAATCTCTTTATATGGTCAGCCAGGTTTTCGCAAAAACATTCTATATTCCGCTTTGGTTCTACGGCAGATTTTTAAAGACAAAGAGCGGCAAATATTTCTTCCAGAGCCGCGCAGCGATGCTGCCTGTTACCGCTGTATGGGAGTGCATTTACGCAACCTTCTGGGGAGTCAAGAGCATTTCGGGCAATGAGATAGGCAACGAGTGCAACGACTATATAGAATGGAAATACGGCCAGCGCAACGAGGCAACCCTGGCGGTTGCCGGCACAATTATCACAAAAATTCCCGCAAGGCTCAACGGCATAATCCAGCCGCAGTTCAAGCGCTGGATAGGTTATGACCAGACGGCCTACGCGCAGGCGAAGGAGCAGACCTTCAGAGCGCAGAAATGGCTGTTTGCCTTTGCCACAATAATCACCGCGTTCACCGTTCTCGGCAGTATGATACCCATGTTCTGGTACAATATTGACAAAGACACCCGCGACAGAATGTACCGTGAGCTTAACGAGAGAAGGATAAAGATTGCCGAAAAAATCAACGCCTCCGAAAACTCCGCGGATTATGCGGAGCAGGAGGCGCAGTAAAAGCAAATGTAAAAAAACAGCCCGCGTCCGTCACGGACGCGGGCTGCGCGCTTATCAGTGGTTTATCAGCCGAGTCTGCTCAGAATGCTTTTGAGCAATCCGCTTACAAGTCCGGTAATGTCAATACCGAAAGCGGGAGCGTTTTTAACCTTGCCTTCGCCTGCGGAGATTGCTTTGATCTCGAAGGGGAGAAGCTTTGAGAGTTTGAAAACTTCCGCGCCGTTTTCATCATAGATTGCGATGTCGGTAATGTCATTTCCGTCATAGGAGAACTCAAAACTGTCATAGATGTATTCCATGCAGAAATCAAGGTCTTCCTGTGTTACATTCGCGCCTGCCGCCTTGAGAATTGGCAGAAGTGCGCCTGCTTTGTTTGCGGCAACAAGAGTGTCTTTAATCTCTTTGTCGGTTTTGTCTTTTGTCTCGTAGCCTGCCGCCGCAAGCGCGGTCTGAATTGCCTCTTCGCTTGCGCCTGAAAGTGAGATAAGCATTGACATTGCGGAAACGGAGAATTTTTCGCTTGAGTCTGTTTTGCTGTCAACACTGAGCGCCGCGAGAAGCGGGCTGTCGGCAATCTCCGCTATATCTTCAAAAATATCAGCCATATCGGCAAGCTGTTCGTCGCTCAGGAACAGGTCTGCCCCGAGAACATCTTTGGCAATGCTTGACGCGTTGACTTTGAAAATCCAGAGATAGGCGGTAAGGTCTTTGCCGTCATAATAAGCATCCGCTGACAGAAAACTGACCTTTGCGTTCGCGCTCGCCTTGATGTCAAGGCTGTCTTTATCATTGAGTTTCGCGGAAAGCACAATGTTGCTGACACTCAGAGGATTCTGGTTGATGTCTTTCATTGTGACGCTTACGGCCTTTTCCTGCGCAAACTTTTTGATAAAGGCGTTTGCTTTGGTTTCGCTGAAGTTTACCGCGTTAACCGAAAACGCGGCGGCGAAAACCAGAGTGAGTGCGAGAATAAGTGAAATTGATTTTTTAATTGTATGTTTCATATACATACCCCCTTTACAGATATTTTAGCACCTGTAAGGTCGGTGTCAATAGTGTTTTGGTTACAATCACTCATTATTAATAAAATTTTAACATTTATATGTTTACATTGCACAAACAATTATACAAATCCGATAAATCGGCATTTGATTTCAGCCTTGAGAGGCGAAAATCACATCATATCTTATCGCCTTGCCGCTCAGCGAGTAATCGGGCTTTCTGCCGGCGAGAAACGCGCCTTTCAGGGGGCGTTTTATTACGATTTTGCGCGGGTTGACACCGATAGCGGCGCTGAGCAGTTCCTCCTCGTTTGAGCAGGGGCGCTCAAGCTGCTGCAAAAGCTGAAATTTCTTTTTTACAAGCGCGCTTTTCTGCCTTTCGGGGAACATCGGGTCAAGCACAACAACATCGGGTGATTTTTTTAAAGAAGACATATATTTTACGCTGTCGCCTTTATAAACGGTCATTCGGTTTGCCGCCTGACTGAGGCCGGGCGTTTTTTTCGCCCTTTCTATGCCGTCTTCAAGCAGGGCGCAGATAACCGGATTGTATTCGCACAGTGTAACGCGGAAACCCGCCGCGGCGAGAATAAAAGAATCCTCTCCGAGACCCGCCGTCGCGTCAATTACCGTCGGATTATCGTTCCCTTTGATTTTTGCGGCTTTAACAATAAGCTCTCCGTGAGGGTTGCTTTGATTTGTTCTTCTTAAAAGCTTTGAAAAATCAACCGAAACAGCGGTTTCTCCGCTTACAAGCGAAAGCCCGTTTTCATCTGATCGCAGAAAAAGGGCCTGAGGTATTTCATCCGAAAAAACAGTGCCGAGCCTGTCGGCGAGTTCTTTGCCGCAAGCTGAAAACTCACCCCGGGCGTAAACGAAAGGAATGGTTATGTTTTGATTATCGGGCGTGTTCACAACCGGCCCTCCTTGCTTTAATTTATGTTTAAATTATACCATTGAGTGAAAACTTGTCAAATGAGAGGGCGTTTATTGTTGAATTGTTCATATTTTTCATTTATAATTGTGTTGAAATATTTTAAATAATGAAAGGCTGTCTTGTATGGGCTGTGATTATCAGAAAAAACTTGAGCTTGTCAAAAATGAGATAAAAAAAGTTATTGTAGGCAAGGATGAGGTTATTGACGCCGTTCTTATGACCGTGCTGTCCGGCGGTCATGTTTTGCTTGAGGATATTCCCGGTGTCGGCAAAACCACGCTTGCTCTCGCGTTTTCAAAAACGCTTTCGCTTAAATACAACCGTATGCAGTTTACACCGGATGTTCTGCCTGCCGATGTTACCGGCTTTTCAATGTTCAACAAGCACACGGAGCGGTTTGAATATAAAGAGGGCGCGGTTATGTGCAACCTTTTTCTTGCCGATGAAATCAACCGCACCTCACCCAAAACACAGAGCGCCCTGCTTGAGGTTATGGAGGAGGGCAGGGTTACAGTTGACGGCGTAACCCACAACCTGCCGGCTCCTTTTTTTGTAATTGCCACACAGAACCCGCTCGGCTCCGCCGGCACGCAGAAACTGCCCGAATCACAGCTTGACAGGTTTATGGTGCGCCTTACAATGGGATACCCCGACCTGAAAAGCGAGGTGCTCATTCTCAAGGGCGAGAACAACAATCAGATGGAGAATATCGGTGCGGTTGTAACGCTGGATGAAATAATCGAAATGCAGAAAATCATCAACAGTCTTTATGTTGACGACAGTATTTATGAATATATTGCCAACCTTGTGCTGCAATCGCGCACAACCGACCTTCTCAAAAGCGGCATAAGCCCGAGGGGCGGCAAGGCAATGCTCCGTATGGCAAGAGCGCACGCCTTTCTCAACTCGCGTGATTACACCGTGCCCGAGGATGTTCTGGCAATTATGCCTATGGTTGCCTCACACCGTGTTACCCTGAGCGCCAAAGCGAAGGCGGCGGGTATGACCGAAGAGGAGATTATACGCAATGTTATGGGCACGGTTCCGATGCCCGCTTCAAAATAAAACCGGCGGCAAACGCGAATGATTGTGAAAGGAGTGAAAAACAGTGCCGAGAAACCGTGACGAATATTTTACCATAACGGTAGTCAGCATAGCTTTGTTTATCTTTTTTCACAATTTTTTCTTTTTCTATCTTCTGCTGGTTGTTCTCACCCTGCCTTTTATAAGCTTTTTTGTTTCAAAATATATATGGAACAGGCTTGAGGTCAGGGCGGAAATTCCGCTTTACACGATAGGCGAAAACAATGACATACCGGTTGAGTTTACGGTGAATAATCCTACAGTATTCCCCCTGCCGGGGCTCCGCCTGCAATTTACCGCGGACAACAGGTTTTACCCCAACAGCGAAAAGCAGGAGATGTCGCTCCCCGTAAGAAGGGGCGTGAACAAATACACATGGAATATTAAATCGGTCTATTCCGGGCTTGTCAGTCTGCACGGCGAGAAAATGCGCGCGCAGGATTTTATGGGGCTTTTTGTTTTCAAGCGGGATTGGGAATGCTCCGCGGGCGTTTCGGTTATGCCCAAACAGTCCGAAGTGGTTATGAACATTATAGAAACAACTTTGACCGAGGGCGATGAGCAGGAGTTCGATTCCGGCGTTTCAACCGAGAATGTGTCGCAGGTAAAGGAGTTCCGCTTATACAGACCGGGCGACCGTATGCAGAGGGTCAACTGGAAAATCAGCGCGAGGCACGATGAATTATATGTTAAAGAGTTTGAGCAGGAATACAACCGCAATTTAACTCTTCTTGTTGAACTGCGCAGAGATTCCGACGAAACGGGCTTTCTCAATGAGCTTATAACCGCGTTTTATTCCGCGGCGGCTCAGCTTTTGAGCATGGAAATAAGGTTCAATGTCAGCTGGTACAATACGGAGCTCGGCCGCTTTCAGAGCCAGGCTGTTGAGGAGGCGGACGGCCTTACCGATGTTATGCAGCAGATGTATATGGCAGACAGTTACGAAGGCTATTACGCTTTTGAGCATTATAAAGAACTGCCGCACGGCAAAAAGGATATGGCGATTTATTTCACATCGCCGGCGTTTGAAGAATACAACCCCGACAACAAACTCGGAACTTTCAGGGAGAGTGTTGACTTAATATGCCTTCTTTGAGTATTAAAAAGGCAATACAAAAAAGAAAAGAGCGCAAACAGAGGGAATACCGCGAGGAGCTTACAAAAACCACGGGCATTTATTTCGCTCCCGCCCTTTCTGCGGAAAAAGACGGTTTTCCGCTTCTCAAATATCTGGTAAACGCGCTTATTCTTTTTACCGCTGTCTTCGGTTCACTCGGCTGTTTTATAACGGCGTTTGAGCTGGAGCTTAACATTATGCCCATGGCGCTTACCTGCGCGGTTACGGCAACGGCTCTCTCGTTTATGTATTTCAGCAACAAGGCGAAAATATCGACATACCTGCTTATTCTCGCCGCAAGCATTTTTATTTCGGGCACATATTTCAGGGAGGTCAACTCAGGTATGAACTCCATAGTAAACAAGTGCCTGAGCTATATTGACGGCAAGGTGAGCCTGCCGTATCTTCGTGAATACAATGTTTATTATGATGACGAATATTTCACGATGTCGCTGACATTCTGCGTTATCGCGCTTGTGCTTATGATAGTTCTCAACATCTTCATCTCCGAGAGAATGGATTTGATGGCGATGTTCTTTCTCACATTCCCCGCGACGCAGGCGGGAATGTTCTTTGACTTTCAGGCGTCAAAACTCTCAATGCTCTGCGTGGTTACAAGCTGGGTGCTTGTGGCGGGGGTGCGTTTTACCAATTCATATAACGGATTGACACGGCAGATGATCGCGAAATCATCGATAAAAAAGCACCGCCACAGTTACGGCTTTGTTACGGATTCGCACAATGTTGCCGCGGTAGCCTGCGTGTGGCTCGCTTTTATTCTTATTGTAACCGGTTTTGCTTTCGCAGTTGTGCCCGCTGACAGCTGCAAGGTCAACCTGCCCACAAATATAATTAAAGAGAGTACCGAACGCCCGGTTAAGAATTTTCTCTCTTACGGCTTTTCATCGCTGTTTTCATCCGATCGCGTTTCCGCTTCGCCGGGCCAGCTTTCCAATCTTTCGCAGATTTCTTTTGACGGCAATGAAGACCTTAAAGTAACCTTTGTAAACTACCGTGTAAGCAGAGTTTATCTGCGCAGCTATGTCGGCTACAGTTATGACGGGGATTCCCTTAACTGGAAAAACACCGTTTCCGGCAGCGGTATGCCGTCGGAGATTGACAATGAGGCAAAGTACAACTACACGGCAAATCTTCTGAAAAAAGATTTTGAAAATGATAAAACCGTTGCACGCGGCAAGCATAAAATAATCGTTCAGCTAACGGATTCCGCGCTTATCAATGAGCCGCTCAATGTGCCGTATTATTCTTTGCTGGACGGCGACGGGTACAATTACCTGACATCGGGCGAGGTTCGCCCGAAAGACCTGACAGACGCGAAAGCACCGCGCGAATACACGGTTTACACGCTTGACAGCCGGCAGGAAGATTATTCGGCTCTTGCCGATGAAAAAGCCGAAACCGTTGAAGCCGCTGCAAAGCAGGAGGCTCTTGATTACGCGCTTGAAGTGCCGGGAAGAAATGTTGAGGCAATAAAAAAATTCTGCGACGCTTATAATATAAAACCCGGCGATAAAGACGCCGTTGAGAAGGTTACCGCCGCGCTCGAGAGCGATTATGAATACACCCTTCGCCCGGGCAAAATTCCGTACGGCGAGGATTATGTGAACTACTTTCTTCTTGCCAATCAGAAGGGTTACTGCCAGCATTTCGCAACCGCGGCAACGCTCATTTTCCGTTATCTCGGCATTCCGGCGAGATACGCCGAAGGCTACGCGATAAACAGAGAGGATTTTTATAACGCCGACACGCTTTTTGATGAAGATTACA
>ONON01000053.1 GCA_900319455.1 uncultured Eubacteriales bacterium | reverse complement strand
TTCAACCGGTTACAAGGGTGACACAATAACACTTGTTGTAAGCAAAGGCAAAGAACCGATAACAATAGCCGATGTTGTCGGTAAAACGGAAGCCGAGGCAAAAAACACGCTTGAAAAACAGACATTCAAAGTTACAACAACAAGCGAATACAGCGACACAGTCAAAAAAGATTATGTAATCAGCCAGAACCCCAAAGCAGGCACCACAAAATATAAAGGCGACACCATCGCGCTTGTTATAAGTAAAGGTAAAGAACCGATAACTATTCCCAATGTTGTTGGAAAAACACAATCGCAGGCAATGTCAAATCTCAGAGTTCAAAATCTCAATTCAGAAACAACCCAGTCATACAGTGATACGGTCGAACGAGGTTATGTCATAAGCCAGAATCCTTCTGCCGGTTCGATTGTTTACAAGGATGATACGGTTTCTCTCACTATTAGTTTGGGTAAACAGCCCATAACCGTTACATTTGAAGCAAACGGGGGAACCTGCAGTTCAAGCGGCAAGACAGTTTATCACAGCGACACCTACGGCACGCTGCCAACCGCAACAAGAAGCGGTTATACATTTAACGGCTGGTTTACATCTTCAAGCGGCGGAACAAAAATTACCGAATCCACTACAGTAACTGTTACATCAAATCAGACCCTCTATGCGCAGTGGACGAAAATAGAATATACTCTGTCGTTTAGTGCAAACGGCGGCAGCGGAGCACCATCGGCACAAAAAGGATACGGTTATATCACTATTTCAAGCACCAAACCGACAAGAAGCGACTATATGTTCCTCGGTTGGAGTGAGTCATCTTCTGCATCTTCCGCGTCATACAGCGCAGGGGGAAGTATCAACTTAACTTCAAATAAAACACTTTACGCAGTATGGGGTAAAAGGAGCGTCACTTTAAGCAGATATTCCGATACAATAAGGCAGGATTTATTTAATGGGAAATATGGTGCAGATAATGTAACCAGATTTGTTAACGACAATACAATTTATTTAGAGTATTCGCTACCTAGCTATAGTTGTAATAATGTTTCAGATTTATCGGGATATACCGGTTGGAAAGTTGAGAGCAAACCCGGTAATGCCACAACAAAAATACAAGATGGTTATTTATATGTTACACAGCCGGGAACATACAAACTAAAATATTATGCTAACGGTTACGCAAGCAGTGAATACACTCTTAATTTGTCATTCTATTTTACACCTTGGGCAAACGGTTGGTCGTTTTTTATCTACGCTGATGACTCAGAGGGATCTTATGCAAGCATTAATAAATACGGTCAACAAATTGATGTATATAGTTTAACGCTTGGACCATCAACCAAAAACGGAAATGGAGAGTGTTATGGTTATGTTTATTGTGCAGATAAAAACGGAAGTTATCATTATGGATATGTTTATTTGTTCCCGCCAAAATATTAATCTATGGAAGTATGAAAAATAACGGAACTACAGGGTATGTTTATCTTTTTAAGCCATAACCGTAATCGGTCCAAACTACGGACAAAAGGAGAATATGTTATATGAAAAAAACACTTAAACTATTGGCGCTGCTTTTAATTGCCGCAATTGTTTTTTCAACAATCTGCATCGGCGTTAATGCAGAAAGCACTTCAGATGAGAATGTAGTCGTAACAATCAGCACCGACAAGTCAAGTTATTCCGTAACAGACACCGCGCAAGTTTCCGTAAAGGTTGAAAACAAAAGCGGAGAAGAACTGAAAAACGCAGTTATCTGTGTTGACGCAGACAACTGGATGCTGGCGAAAGGAAGCAATTCCAACATTCTTGAAATCGGTAAAATGGGTAAAAACGAATCCGTAACACTTGCCTTAAGTTGTGTTTTGAACCGCAAAGCAAAAGGTATAGGGTTCTTTGATAAAATCATTCTGTTCTTTTCTCAACTTTTTAACAAACCCTCAGCGTTTGAAACGGTTGGCAATACCGCCGGAAATAACACAAAAGTTTCCAAAACCGTAAATCACGGAGGGGCGAAAGTTGTAGTAAATGCAACCTGTTTTTATGCATTTTCAACCGAATCCGGAGTATGGTATGTTGATGTTCTTGATAGAGGACTGACTGAAATGGAAAAGCAGGCTGTTCTCGGCTACAGTTATGACAACGAAGGCGATTACTACTATAACGATGATAAAGACTGCTGGCAGGCAGGTATGAGCTACAACGAAGTCTATGACCAGGTGGCAGGCTTCGCGGTTATGTTTATCGACAAAGTCAGAATCCGCTTTGATTATGAAGATAAAGCTTATATGATTCAGCTTTTGAAAGGTCAGTATGGCTGGGTATTTGTAGGCGGTGAAATCGGTGTTTTCACAACCAACGAATTCAAAACAGCGGAAATCAATCAGACAGATATCAACCACTATCAGTGCGCCGATAAGTCCGACTGGCTCAATATGAGTATGGATGTTTACTGGGATGATGATAAAGACGGCAGTTTCAATAAAATTTTATCCAGACCTTACACTAAATATTGGTGGTGCACGGGCTTCAAATTCGGCACACTTAACAGGTTCTCATCACCCATTACCGAGCTTATTATGAAAGCTCGTATCACCTTCAAATCCGCAACACAGGCGTCTCTGTTCACA
>ONON01000115.1 GCA_900319455.1 uncultured Eubacteriales bacterium | reverse complement strand
TATCATGATTAACCGCTACATGAACGCTCCGATTCCTGTCTATGAAGAACTCTTTGAACTTGTGAAGAATAAAAATTATTTTGTTCTGACAACCAATGTTGACCACTGCTTTCAGAAAGCGGGCTTTAACAAAGAGCGGCTTTTTTACACGCAGGGCGATTACGGCCTGTTTCAATGCTGTGTGCCCTGCTGTCAGGCTACTTATGATAATGAAGAATCGGTCAAAAAAATGTGTGAATCCGAAAAAAATATGAAAGTCCCTGCCGAATTGATTCCGAAATGTCCTGTATGCGGCAAACCTATGACAACAAATCTGCGCATCGATGATAAATTCGTTCAGGATAAAGGCTGGTATGCCGCCAACCGCCGTTATGAAGAATTTGCAAAAAAAGCGCTTGAAAAAAAGACATTGTATTTTGAACTCGGTGTAGGTTACAACACCCCTGTTATTATTAAATATCCGTTCTGGCGTTGGACATTACAGAATAAAAATGCCGTATATGTGTGTGTTAATATGGGCGAAGCAGACGCGCCGCGTGAAATAGCGGAAAGATCTGTCTGCATAAACGGCGACATAAAACAGGTGATTGGGGAGTTGGTAAAGTGAATTATCTGCAGTATCTGGTTGAAAAAATACACACCGTAACAGCGGCAACCGTTGATAAGGACGGTTTGCCCGTCACCTGTGCAATTGATATAATGGATTATGATGAAGATGGATTGTATTTTTTGACTGCAAAAGGCAAAAGCTTTTATCAGAGGTTAAAAGACCGTGAATACATTGCTCTCACCGGAATTAAAGGGGAGAACAGTTTGCACTGCGCGGCAATTTCGGTACGCGGCAAGGTTAAAGAAACAGGCGCGGAGCGACTGTCTTTGCTTTTTGAAAAGAACCCTTATATGGAGGAAATATATCCGACGCACGAGAGCAGGCGTGCACTGACGGTTTTCAAGATATATGAGGGAAGCGCGGAATGGTTTGATCTTTCAAAAAAGCCCATTGAGCGTGAAAGCGTTTCATTCGGCGGCGCAAGCAGTAAAACAGAAGGGTATTTCATAAATGATTTATGCACCGGATGTAAAACATGCGGTACGGTTTGCCCGCAAAACTGCATTGATTTGAGCGACATTCCTGCTGTTATCAATCAAAACAACTGCCTTCACTGCGGTAACTGCCAATCTGTATGCCCTGTGGGAGCGGCGGTGAAAATATATTAAGCGTCCGGTAACAATCTAATTTGAGTTTTGTCTTTTCTCCATCTTTTTCCAGCTGATAAATCCGTAAATGTCATTTATCAAAAACGCAAAAAAGCAAATCGATACGGAGATATATTTACTGTTTTCAACGCTTGCGAGAGTCCAAAGCGCTATTAAAACAACATCGTTAGCCGCGTAAGCTGCTGAAAAATACGGATTTCTTCTAAAAGTAAGGTAAACGGCAATAAAGCTTGTGGTTACGGATAAAGTGCTCGGGTAAATGTTGGCAGTGTGAAATACGCGCAGCAAAAAGAAAAAAATAACGGTAATAATTACGGCAAGCAAAAGCATAAACACGGTTTCCGCTTTGCTTATCCGGTTTGTTTCCACCTCGGATTTTTTGCCTTTATATGGGTGCTTCAGCCACGAAACAAGCGCAAAAACGGCCATCGGCATTGTCATACCGAGATATGTTATCATTTCTCCGTAATATGAAAATCCAAATGAGATATAACCGTACAGCAGACTGAAAATAATCATCAACACCTGACCCGCCGGGTTACCTTTGGCGTTAAAGATAATAGATGTTATACCAAGCAGCGAGGCGAAAAGCGTCAGATAATTGCTCTTGTCAAAAATACAAAATGACGCAGTAATCAAAACCGCGGAAAATCCCCAGATAAGCTTTTCCGCTTTCGAGAAATAAGCAAGCGATTTGTTAATTGTTTTCATATAATATATACCCCTGAAAAAACGCATCCGTATTCACATCTTCAAAGACCTAACGATGTGAAAACGAATGCGTTTACATTCACTACCCGGTGGCAGTTTTATATTTGAATTATTTTATTTTACAATAATAATACATTATATTAAGAAAAAACGCAAGGAAATCAGTACAGCATTTTTGGGTCAAATCGGGAACGGGTAATAGTCAAACAGATTGCCTGTAAGAGTCTTGATGAGAATTGTCAAAAACATTCCGAGAGCCTTGCCGTAGGTTTCAATATAGAAATTGTAGTCGATTCCCTCAACAAGCACCACAGGCTCCGTGTTCTCTCCAACGCCGATTTCTTTGAGTTTTTCAAGTGTTACCTTTGCCAGCGCAATATTACCTTTTGCGTTTGGATGCACACAGTCGTCCGCTATATAATCGGGCCTGTCGTTTAACGCGGAGGCAAAATCAACAAGATAAAACGCGCCGGGGTATTTCTCAAGGTATCTGTCATAAACATCGTTTACACAGGTGGTGGCATCTGTGAATATTTTTTTGCCTATAAACCGCCAGGCAACATAAACATTGTTCACAAGCAGTGTGACATCGGGGTTTATTTCATAAATTCTCGGAATTATTTTGCTGAAATTTTCATAAATGCTTTCTTCTCTCGCTTTGATTTCACCGGTGTAGCCGAAAAGGCTCTGAGCGCCGAGCAAAACAACATCACTGCTCGCGAGGTAGTCGTTGGAACCCACCGAAAGGCTTATAATATCGGCCTTCTCAACTGCCTCAATCACATAATCCCGTTCAAGGTAAGCAAGCCAGTCTGATGTGTCGGTTGCGGTTCTCGCGAGGTTTTCATAATTATAGCCGTTTGTGTCGGCAACAATTTTTCCGAATGACGCCTCGTCCCTGTTTTTAACTCCGTAACCCTGAGCAATGGAATCGCCGAGAAGCAGATAATTGAGCTTTTCATCCTCCTGAGCATGGCAAAACGGGGCGGATAAAGTGAAAATAATCGTGAATGAAATAATAAACGCGAGAAGTTTTTTCATATTATGCACCGTATCCTTTAGCCTTGATTATGTTGACAACACTGTCAACATATTTACCGCATATTTCTTTTTCGGGCGCTTCAACCATTACCCGTATTACCGGCTCCGTGCCGGATTCACGCACAAGAATTCTGCCGCTGTCACCGAGTTCCTTTTCGGCAAGTTCAACCGCCGCTTTAACATCGGCGTCATTCATTACCGAGGGCTTGTCGTTAACTCTCACATTTTCAAGCACCTGAGGGTAGATTTTCAGCGGCTCCGCAAGCTTGCTCATCGGACCTTTGCTTGACATCATCGCCTGCATCATTTTAAGACTTGTAAGAATTCCGTCACCCGTGGTCGCGTATTTTAAAAAAATGATGTGGCCGGACTGTTCTCCGCCTAAAATGTAATGGTTTTTTTCCATACATTCATAAACATATTTATCGCCTACGGCCACTTTTTCATAATTGATACCGAGCTCATCAAACGCTTTGTATAGGCCGAAATTTGACATAACGGTGGTTACAACCGTGTTGTTAATCAGCTTTCCGCGTTCTTTCATATAACGCGCGTATATATATAGAATATGGTCGCCGGTAAGAATGTTGCCTTTTTCATCAACACAAAGGCAGCGGTCGGCGTCACCGTCATAAGCGAAGCCCACATCCATACCGTTTTCAACAACATATTTCCGCAAGCCCTCAATGTGTGTGGAACCCGCGTTTTCATTAATGTTAAAGCCGTCGGGTTGCGCGTTAATAACATAAGTTGTGGCGCCCAAAGCCTCAAAAACGGCTTTCGCAACATTCCAGGTGCTTCCGTTTGCGCAGTCGAGCGCGATTTTTTTGCCCTTGAATGAATACATACCGAGCGATATAAGGTAACCGATATACCTGTTTCTGCCTGCAACATAGTCAACGGTTCGGCCTATATTCTCCCTTGTGGCATAGGGAATCTCATCCCATTTCCGGCCGAAAAGCTCCAGCCTGCCGTCAATGTAGTCCTCTATGTATCCAATCGTCTCCTCATCCATCTTTTCACCGTTTGAATTGAGAAGCTTTATTCCGTTGTCATAATAGGGGTTATGACTTGCCGAAATCATTATTCCGCAGTCGAAAGAGTCTATGCGCGCAACATAGGCAACAGACGGCGTTGTTGTAACATGCAGCATATAAGCGTCCGCGCCCGATGCGGTAAGGCCCGCCACAAGCGTATATTCAAACATATAGCTTGATCTTCTTGTGTCTTTGCCGATAACAACGCAGGGCGGCTCCGTTATGCCCGCCTGTTTTCTTTTTTCTTTGTAATACCAGCCGAGAAACCGGCCTACTTTATAAGCATTGTCGGCTGTGAGTGTTACATTCGCTTCGCCTCTGAAGCCGTCTGTGCCGAAATATTTACCCATTTTATCTGTCCTCTTTTGTTATTATTGTGCCGTCATTTTTAAAAATACTGCTTTGTGCAACTGTTCCTCTGACGCAGGATGTGGGGTAAATGTTTGAATATCTGCCTATTACCGTGCCGGGGTTAAGAACACTGTTGCAGCCTACCTCGACAAAATCGCCCAAAAAAGCCCCGCATTTTTTCAATCCGGTTTCGATTTCGTTTTTTCCGTCTTTTATAACCACAGGCAGTTTGTCGGATTTGACATTGGATGTTACCGCCCCGGCGCCCATATGCGACATATAGCCTAAAATACTGTCGCCGGCGTAATTGAAATGCGGAACCTGCACGCCGTCAAAAATAATAACATTTTTCAGTTCAACAGAGTTACCTATAACACAGCCGTTGCCCACAAGCGCGCTTCCTCTTATAAAAGCGCAGTGACGCACCTCAGTGTTCTCACCGATTATACACGGCGCTCCGATAAAAGCCGAAGGCGCAATTTTCGCGGAGGTGTGAACCCATACCTGCGGCGCGATTTCGGTGTATTCACTTTTATTGAGTTTTTCACCTAATGAGATTATAAGTTCACGAATACCTCCGAGAGCTTCCCACGGGTATTGAAATCCTTTAAGATAATCACCGGCGAGCGTGTGAGATAAATCATATAAATTTTTTATTTCAAGCATTTTAAACCTCTTTCATATTTTCATTCCGTCTCCGGCTTCGCAAAAATACGCGGTAAACTCAAGGCCGGGGAAAAGTCGGGAATACTCATTTTTAACTTTCAGTGTAATATCTTCCCTTTCGCCCGGGTCTGTCATGGCAATACAGCAGCCGCCGAAACCGGCACCGGAGAACCTTGCACCGTAAACGCCGTCGGTGTGCGAAAGAATATGTGTCAGAGAGGAGAGCTCTTCATTGCCCGTTTCCCACAGATTAATTGAGGAAACACCGCTTTGGTTCATAAGTGAGCCGAAAGAGTCTATATCACCGTTCTCCCAGGCTTCAACGCCTTTCAATACTCTGTCACATTCGGCATACCAGTGTTCGGCGCGCTTTCCGAAGCTGTCGGGAAGCCTGTTCTTGTATTTTTCAAACAAATTTCTGTCAACATCACGCATATAAGTTTCGGCAAATCCGCATTGCTCAATGCCTGCAAAAGCTTTGATTGAAAAAGCGGCGCTTTTGAGTTCATCCGCGCGCACATTGTATTTACTGTCTGCCAGTCTGTGACCTGTGCCGCTTGAGAATATGCCGATTTCATACGGCTTCATTTCTTTTTTCGCTTCAATAAGGCTGTGCTTACCGTTGAGTGTGTCAAGAAACAGCAGCTTGTTTTTACGGCACAAAATCTCACAGCTCTGGTCAAGCGTTCCGCACTTAACGCCCACATAATTATGTTCCGCGTTATGAGCGGCGGTTATGTATTCTTTCTCGCTGAAAGTTATATGGTTAACTCTGCAAAGGGCGTTGAGAAAAGCAAGCGTAACAGCCGCCGACGATGACAGACCTCCTGGGCAAAACGCGCCGTCGATGTATGCGTTGATGCCGTATTCCGGGTTGTATGTTTTTTTCAGCTCAAGCGTCGCGCCGCGCAAATAGTCAGCCCAGTCGCCCGTTTTAATTTCGGGCGTCTGATTTATACTCCAGCCGTGCTCACAACCGAATTGCGCCGATTTAACCTTTATTTCTCCGTCGTCACGCGAGGAAAAAGCGATTTTTACTCCCGTATCAAGCGCAAATCCCGACACAAGCCCCAAATTATGGTCAGTGTGGGCGCCGAGCGGGCAAATACGGTAGGGGCAAAAAACTTCCCCGTCGGGGGTTATGCCGAAGTGCTTTTCAAATTTATCTGAACAAGTCATAGCTAAAGCCTCCGCTGCCCCAATATACCCCAATATATATTAATTTTATATTATCATTTATACAAAATATTGTCAATATTATATCAAAATCAGTTGCAAAACACAATCTGTTGTGATATAATAAACTGACTTTTTACGGGAAGGAGTGGTTATATGCCTCAGTGCGCAAGGTGCGGCTACAGTTACGACGGCGATTTGCGAGTATGCCCGAAATGTAAAGCGGCTCTTGTCTCATCTGATTATAAAACCGCTCTTGAATCGTTAAGCGGCTACTATGACTCAGACAGTTCAACCTTTGTTCATAACGAAAGTGTTGTTATTTTCAAAGGGGAAACAAAAAAAGAGGCAACCGAAAGAATTACAAAAGGCAAAATCCGCACTGCATTCATTTTCGGTGTTATCATATTTGCCGTTTTCGGTGTTATGCTCGCTTCAAGTATCGGTAAATTTACCAATGCGGCAGACGCTTCCGCTGCCGTTGCCTATACAAAAGACAGCGCGGTAGGCACATCGGTATCAATTGAGGCAAACTCACTTGTGCCTCTCGCGGAAGCTTATTATGATACGGGCGCGGGCGGCAAAACAGTTTACTGTTTCGCCCGAACAACAGATAAAGCATACGCTGTTGTTGCTGTTACTTATGAACAGTTAAACGGCAAATACCGCAAAATTCAATACGGCACAGATGATTTTGATGAAACAAAATCTTATAAAATCAAAGGTGTGGTTACCGAAACGGGCGGAAAAGAGCTTTCAGAACTCAAAAAAGCAATCGATGAGGCAAAAATGAACTTTGATCCGTCTCGCTTTATCAGCGCGGGCTCAGACTCATCAGATGCCCTTACAGGCACGGTGCTTCTTCTTTTATCCTGCTTTGTTTTTGGGGTCGGGCTGATTATTCTTTCATTCGGTTTCCGAAAAGCGCGCAGGCAGGCGAAAAATGTCAAAAACGCGTTCAGAAAGGGGAATTTCTGATGGCATTAATCAATATAAAAAAATACACGGCGGTCGGCGCAAAACTCAATTGTGTTTCTCCGTTTTCTCAAAAAGAAACGGAGGCGGCGGTTGTGCGCTCATGCGCAAAAATCGGCATTCTGCCGTCTGTCAACACCGATTTTGCCGTTGTTTATAAAGATGAGAACAAACCAATGTTCATTTCCGCGTCACAATATCGTTATATTGTAAAATCAACCAATAAAACAAAAGCGGTTTATGAAGTTACAAGGCAGCTTCTTATCGACACCCTCAAAAAAACTCAGGGTGGAAGAGAATGGATTGAACAGTATGAGTTCCAAACAGAAAAGTTTATGAATAAGCCCGCCGACCATACCGCGGCCCTCGCATAAACAGCCTTTTACCTTATCTGCAACAAAAACAGGCACCGTTTAACAATCGATGCCTGTTTTTAATATATTCATGACTGTTTTTGAAGAAAAGGAAGAACATACCGCATGGTTTTATCGATTTCATCATATAGAAAGATATGACCTGAACCCTCAAGCGCGTGAAGTTCGGCGTCGGGCATAATCTCTTTGAACCTTTCGGCTTGATAAAAAGGCATTGTAATATCGTTCTTCCCCCACAGGCACAAAACCGGTGTGCCGTGCGCTGCTGTCTTTTTATAAAATCCGGTTGCTTTTTTTGTTTTTAGAATTGTGTTTCTCAGGCTCGAAAGCGTGCATTTCGGGAAGCCCTTATACTTAATTGATTTTGCGAAAGATTCGGTGTAGTAATCAATCTCATTTACCGAGTATTTCATTTCTCTCGCGCAGCTTTTAAGAAGAATTTTATTGCCGAGAAAAGCGAACAGAATGTCGCCCACAACAGGGCAGCTGCTCAGGTACATATAAAACGGCGGTTTAAAACTGTCCATTCCCGCGGGCGCGAGCAGAATAAGTTTTTTTACATATTCCGGGTATGCCGCGCAAAAGGCGTTTACAATGGTGCCTCCCATTGATGTTCCGAAAAGATAAAACTTTTCGTCCCCGAAAAGCGAGCCGGTCAGTTCTTTTAACTGCGTAGCGAACAGTTCGGGGGTATATTTCGCCTTTACTCTTTCCGAAAGGCCTCTGCCGAGCAAGTCATAGCGAAGAATTTTATAGCCGTTCTTCACAAGCTCGTCGGCAACCTTGTCATAAATATAATACGGTGTAGCGTAACCGTGAACAAGCACGCAAAGCTCGCCGTCACCCCTTACTTCATAATGCGTGTTACCGCAGGGCAGGTCAATAAACGAACCGTCGGCTTTTGCTCGTTCGCTTTCCGTCAGTTCATATTTCCCCGCATCTTTGAGAAGTTCCTTGATTTTTTTATCTGCCATATTTTCAACCTCAACAACAAAATATATTTTGATTTTAACACTTGACTTGTTAACTGTCAAACCTGAATGTGCAATAAGTTCATGCGTGAAATAATACTTGATATTTTACGGGCTTTGCGTTAATATCTAAATGAATTGGATAATTTTTATTCTGTTATAACATAAGCGGAGGTTTATCAGTGAAATCAGATGTGATACATGTTACCAATGAAGGTGAGGGAGTGGCAGAGGCAATTAAACAGGCGGAGGCTGTCGCCGCGTTCAGGTCTCTATCAAAAAAAGATTCAATTCACCTCAATCTTTTAACTGAAGAAATGATGGGGATGATGCAGGCTCTTACGGATAAACGCGAAGCGGATTTCTGGATTGAATCCGAAAACCGCAGCTTTATGCTTCACCTCAGAACCGAAACGCCAATGAACGCCGAAATGAGAGAAAAACTCCTGTCGGCGTCAACAAGCGGAACAAACGCCGCCGCAAAGGGCGTTATGGGCAAAATACGCGACATTTTCAACCGGATAATAGAACCCGCAGACGCAAATATTCCAAGCGGCTTTTCTGCAGGCTGGAGTTTCAGTGAAAGCGGTCAGGTTGTAAATGTTTGGTCGTTAAACACCTTTAAAATCAACGCAACGGATTCCGATAAAGAAGAATGGGATGAGCTTGAAAAATCAATAATCGCCAACATTGCCGATGAAATCAAAATCGGAATTTCAGGCAATACAGTTGAAATGATTGTTTATAAAACCATTGATTAAGGAGATTGAGAAAATGACAATTAATAAAACCGAAAACGGCGGCGCCGTTACATACATAATTGAGGGCAGGCTTGACACAACAACCGCGCCGGAACTTGAAGCCGTTATTAAATCGGAGCTTGACGGCGTAACGGATTTAGTGTTTGATTTTTCAAAACTCGATTATATTTCATCGGCTGGTTTGAGAATTCTTCTCGCTGCCCGCAAAAAAATAAACCCGCAGGGCTCTGTCAGGGTTACCGGTGCGAACGAAACCGTGCGTGAAATATTTGAGCTTACGGGGTTTAATGATATTCTCACAGTTGAATAATAATTTATTGTTACTGCACATCGCGCTGAAGGTGTGCAGATTTTATTTTTCCGAATAAAAATATTGAAACCGTCAAACAGATATGATAATATTAATTTGATTTTATTTGTGAAGGGTGAACAAATATGTCAGTCAAATCAATGGCACAGGGCTTAAAACGCACATACCTTGACAATGAGTCTGTCTCCAACAAAGAACAGCTCGGCTATGCCGGGGGTATTTTCGGCAACGCCATGGGGCAGGACAGCACCGAAACTTTTGCGGATAAATTCAACCGCAACTATATGGGGCTTACCAACAATATGCTTTTGCTCAAAGGCAATATAAGTACCGTTCTCGGCTTTTTCATTCCTCCTGTTGCCGGCACCCTGTACGATATGCCCTCACGGGGAAAGAGGAGTAACCTGCGCACGGCGCTTATGACAGCTCCCGTACCCTTTGCCGTTTCGTCAATGCTTATGTTCGTTGTTCCCACAAGCAGCAGCCTTTATAATTTTATCTGGACTCTTTTCTTCAGCATATTCTTTTCCGTTGTTGACAGTTTTTATGATATTGCGCTCAACACGCTCGGGCTTAAAATGGTATCCAACCCGCCCGACCGAAAAAAGTTTTTTACATTTGAAGCAATAGCTTCAACCCTCGGGTCAATGCTGCCGGGCGGAATTATTCCCGTACTGGTCAGAATGGCAGGTGATGACGCCGTAAGGCAGAGGTGGACTTATTTCTTTGTCGCTCTTGGCTTTTGTATTATAGGGGTTGCGGCAATGTACGCCCCTTATATGACAATTCAGGAAAGAGTGGCGTTCTACACTCCGTCTGAAGACTCAGGCAAAAAAACCGAAAAGGTTAAGTTTGACAAAAGAAATCTCAATGTAATCATTCACAACAGGCCTTTTGTTGTGCTTCAACTCGCAACCGTATTCGAACTCATAAGGCAGATTACCTATAAAATTCTTCCGTTTTTCTATGAGGATGTTCTTGACGCCTACCACCTTCAGACCGTTGTCGGCACAATAAGCGGAGCGTTCTCTTATGTAGGGCTTATGGC
>ONON01000051.1 GCA_900319455.1 uncultured Eubacteriales bacterium | reverse complement strand
TAAAAGACAGTTCTTACGAACTGTTCGTTGCTCACGCTGCGGAGCAACCTGAAAACCGGAGGGGGCAGAGTTTATGGAGAAAAAAATAAGGTCGGCTCATATAGGCTTGAGCTTCGGTATGGCGCACATTGAGGGCGCCCTTGCCTACGGAGCCGATATTGCGGCAATCTGCGACTGTGATGAAAACAGTCTGCGCCGGGCGGGCGAGAGATACGGCATTGCAGAAGACAGGCGCTTTACCGATTACCGTGACATTGTGAACAGCGGTGAAATTGACATTGTAACGGTTGCCGTGCCGGACAGCCTTCACGCGAAAATTTCATGCGAGCTTCTGCTATCCGGCAAAAATGTGCTGTGCGAAAAGCCGCTCGCGCTCACCCGCGGCGATATTAAGCAGATAATAAAGGCTGAAGAACAGTCCGGCCGCTTGTTTATGGTTGGGCAGATTTGCAGGTTTACCCCCTCTTTTGAAAAAACAAAATCTCTTATTGAGCAGGGTACAATCGGAGAAATCTATTTTATTGAATCCGAATACGCCCACGATTATATGAATATTGTTGACAACTGGAGAGCGGATCCGCTCCGTCACGGGGTTGTGGGCGGCGGCTGCCACGCCGTTGACCTTATTCGCTGGCTCGCAGGCGACCCGGTTGAGGTGTTTGCCTACGGCACGCACAAGCTCCTGCCTCAGGTGCCTTATGATGACGCGACAATAGCTGTAATGAAATTTGATGAGAACACCGCGGGCAAGGTTTTTGTTTCAACGGGCTGCAAACGCGATTACACAATGCGAACGGTTATTTACTGCACAAAGGGCACAATAATATGCGACAACACCTCCGATCACATAACTCTTTTCACTGTCGGTGAAGATGAAATGGCGCACGAGCCTGAAATAATCCCGGTTGAGGTAAACAATCATAACGCCGCGAGGGAGTTTGAGGTTTTCGCAAACGCCGTAATCAACGGCACTCCCGTGCCCGCGGACGCGAGAGAGGGCGCGAAAACCGTTGAGGTGTGCCTGTCAATCATAGAATCATCAAAAACGGGCAGACCGGTGCAGCCCGATTACAGTTTTTGAAATATGCAGGAGGATGACTGTGAAAGAATTTACAATCACCGCGAACGACGGGTTTGAACTGTCGGCGGCTCTTTTTGAAAAAGACGACCCCAAAGCCGTTATTCAGGTTATTCACGGCGCAATGGAGCATAAGGAGAGATATTACCGTTTCTGCGATTTTCTCAATGAGCAGGGCTATGCAGTAATCGTCTCCGACAACAGAGGCCATGGGCACTCGGTAGATGAAAAATATTTTCTGGGCAATTTTGACAGCCCCCTGAGAATTGTTGAGGATCAGTATGAAATCACAGAATACATAAAAGGCGTTTACCCCGGCAAAGACCTGTATATGTTCGGGCATTCGTTCGGCTCAATGCTCGCGAGAATATACCTGCAGGAGCACGACGATGAAATAAAAAAGCTTGTTCTGACAGGCACTATGTTCCCTATGCTCATTGCCGAGGCGGGCACCGCTCTTGCCAAATGGAACAGCGGAAAATTCGGCGGCAGCACATATAAGGGACCCGTGCCCGCAATAGCGAATTCCGGCGTTGATTTATGGGTTTGCGCCGATGAAAACACTATGAGGGATTACAGGAACGACCCGCTTGTGCAAAACTGCAAATACACAAACGACTCCGTCAAGGGGCTTATCGAAGCGGACGCCCTTCTTAAAAAAGTGCGCGATTACAGGGTTAAAAACCCGAGCCTGCCCATTCTGACCGCGAACGGGCGCAACGATGTGTGCCGCGGCACATTCATAGGTTTGCGCAAAACCGTGCGGCTTCTCAATAAAATCGGCTATAACCATGTGTTCACAATCACATATCCCGGTATGCGCCACGAGGTTATAAATGAGACAGACAGGGCGTCGGTATATAATGACATTGTCGGTTTTTACAACAGCTGAGGCTCAGGAGTTTTTATGGCATCGAGCAAAGAATATTTCAGCTTTATTTCGGAACAGTTATCCGGCGTTGAAGGCATAACATACAGAGCCATGATGGGTGAGTACATAATCTACTGTCAGGGCAAAGTCATAGGCGGAATATATGATGACAGATTTCTCATAAAACCGACACCGGCGGCAAAAAAGCTTATGCCCGAAGCCGCTTTTGAACTGCCGTATGACGGCGCGAAAGAGATGCTCGCGGTTGACTGTGTTGATGACCGCGAAGCGCTTTGCAGGCTTATTCCCGCCGTTGCCGCACAGCTCCCCGACCCCAAGCCGAAAAAGAAAAGTGACGGAACAAAGCTATGAAAATAAACAAAAAAGATATGCTTCTCTACGCCGTTACAGACAGGTGCGGTTACGGCTATGAGGAATTTCTCAGCCGTGTTGAAACGGCCCTTAAAAGCGGCGTTACCTGCCTTCAGCTTCGTGAAAAAGAGCTTGAGTACGGTGAGTTCCTTTTCGAGGCAAAAGCAGTTAAAGCGCTGTGCGAAAAATACGGCGTATCGTTTATAATCAACGACAATGTCGCTCTCGCTATTGAGTGCGGGGCGCACGGAGTTCATGTGGGGCAGGATGATATGAGCCCCGGCAAAATAAAAAAAGAAGCCGGCAACCGCCTTATTGTGGGCGTGTCGGCACACAATGTCAAAGAGGCTCTGGCGGCGCAGGCGGCAGGCGTGGATTACCTCGGATGCGGCTCGGTTTTC
The DNA here is from genome assembly GCA_900319455.1 of uncultured Eubacteriales bacterium. Classification (GTDB taxonomy): domain Bacteria; phylum Bacillota; class Clostridia; order Oscillospirales; family Acutalibacteraceae; genus CAG-177. Next base: position 5,977 of record ONON01000051.1, on the reverse strand, counting down.
ACAACCTCCACAAAGCAAAATGTCACAGCGCTCGGTTACGAAACGCTGCGTGAAATCTGCTGCGCCGTTGACATACCCGTTGTTGCCATAGGCGGAATAAACGCGGGTAACATAGCAAATCTCACGGGCAGCGGTATTGACGGTGTCGCTGCAGCTTCGGCAATTTTCGGGGCTGATGATGTAAGCCTCGCCTGTGAGGAGCTTAAAAAACTGAGTGAAAAGGCGGTAAAAGGAATTGAATAAAAAATACGCGATTTTCGATATGGACGGCACCTTGATTGACTCAATGGGCTACTGGAACAACCTGTTGCAGGAGTTTCTGCTCTCGCAGGGCATAAAAGAGGATGTCACTGCCCTCATGCAGCAGGTTAAAACAATGACTATGGAGCAGTCAAGCGCAATGCTCTCGAAGCTGTACCCTCAGCTCGGCGACCCTCGTGATTTTGCGAAAAACGCCGGCGCGCTTATGGCAAGGCATTACGCTCAGGATATACCTCTTAAACCCGGAGTGAAAAACTACCTTGAAAAGCTGAAAGCCGACGGCGTGAAAATGTGCGTCGCGACCATTACGGACCGCAAACTGCTTGAGGTATGCTTCAAGCGGCTCGGCATTGATAAATACTTTGATTTCACCCTTTCCGCGAACGAGTGCGGCAAGGGCAAAGACGACCCCGAAATATACCTTGCCGCCTGCGAGAAATTCGGCTCAACGCCCTGTGAAACGGCTGTGTTTGAGGATGCCCCCTACGCGCTTGAAACGGCAAAAAAAGCGGGTTTTTACACAGTAGCCGTTTATGATGACGGAGAGAAAAACAACCTTGAAAAAGCGAAGGCGGCGGCGGATGAGTATATCGACGACTGGTCGCGGATTATTTGAAACAGAGGAAAACAGTATGAAAACGGCATTAACAATAGCGGGCAGTGACTCAAGCGGCGGCGCCGGCATTCAGGCGGATATAAAAACAATGACGGTAAACGGCGTTTACGCTATGAGCGCGATAACCGCCCTCACCGCACAGAACACAACGGGTGTGAGCGGAATTTATGAAGTAACGCCCGATTTTCTCAAAGCGCAGATTGACTCTGTATTCACCGATATAAGGCCGGACGCCGTCAAAACGGGCATGGTCTCGTCATCACAGCTTAGTGAGGTAATTGCCGAAAGGCTTGAGTATTACAAGGCGCGCAACATTGTGGTTGACCCGGTTATGGTGTCAACAAGCGGCTCCAAACTGCTTAACGATGACGCCGTGGGCACGCTTAAAAACAGGCTTTTGCGCATTGCCGACCTCATTACGCCGAATATTCCCGAAGGGCAGATTTTATCGGGAATGACGGTAAAAACAAAAGAGGATATGCAAAACTGCGCGAAAAAAATTTATGAGGAATACGGCTGCTGCGTTCTGCTCAAGGGCGGTCACAGCATAAACGACGCCAATGACCTGCTTTATGACGGGCGCAATTATGTGTGGTATGAAGGCAGGCGCATAAACAACCCAAACACGCACGGCACGGGCTGCACTCTGTCATCGGCAATCGCCGCGAACCTCGCCAAAGGCAGTTCACTTGACGAAGCAGTCAGGCTGGCTAAGGATTACATTTCCGGCGCGCTTGAGGCTATGCTTGATTTAGGCGCGGGCAGCGGACCGCTCGACCACGCGTTCATCCTTCGCGGCGAGAGCGCGAACAATAACTCAAAAGCCGCTCAGCCTTTAACTCAGATTCCGCAAAAGATAATCAAACTGAACAAAAAAATAATAGAAGACGGCAAAAACCTGCTTGAGAAATCCTACTCCCGCATTGATGAAATCCCCGCCGGTCAGGCAACACAGGAGATTACAGAGGGTTGCCTTGTTCTGGAGGGCGGAGCCTTCCGCGGGCTTTACACGCAGGGTTTTCTTGACGCGCTGATGCTTGCCGGCATTAACCTGTCGTGCGTTATAGGCGTTTCCGCCGGGGCGCTGGGCGGAGTGAATTATGTTTCCGGCCAGATAGGGCGTTCGGCGAGAACCAACCTCAATTTTCGCATAGACAGCAGATATATAGGCAAAAAAGCGATGGCCAACAGCCACAGCATTCTTGATGTTGGTTTTTTGACCGAAGACAGAGGTATCATACCCGAGCCCCTTGATGAAGAAAGATTTTACAGCCCTGAGCGCCGCTTTGTCGCGGTTGCCTCAAATGTTCTCAAAGGTACCGCGCAATATTTTGAAAAAGGCGAATGCCCCGATATTATGGCGGGAATACGCGCCTCCGCCACTCTGCCGTTTGTTTCGCCCGCTTTTGTTATAGACGGCGTGCCTTACCTTGACGGCGGATGCGTTTGCAAAATACCCTATGAGTGGGCGCTCGAACAGGGTTACCGAAAAATTATGGTAATAAGAACAAGAGAAACCTCATTCCGCACCGCGGGCAGGCGCAACCCGGCGGCTGTGAGAATCTACGGCAAACATGCCGAATTTGCCGAAAAGCTCGCGAATAATGAGATTGATTACAACAAACAGTGCGATGAGCTTGAAAAGCTGCAGGCCGAAGGCTCGCTTATGCAGTTTGCCCCCTCGCGCAAACCCGGAGTGATTATGATTGAGAGAGACCTTGAAAAGCTGGGCGAACTTTACTGGCTCGGCTTCAACGACTGCAACAGCCGCCTTGATGAGATAAAGAATTATCTCAAGTCGCAATAAAAGCATTTATCATAAGATACCCATATACAAATTTTCACGCCGCATCGGAACAATCCGATGCGGCGTGTTTTTATATGCTTGTGTAAACATTGTTTCTGTCAAACGGCTCCGCGTTTGCCCCACTTAAGTTTTTAATCAGCCTGCCTGCTCTGTTATTCATATTGCCTCCTCATTTTGTGGGTTTTCGTGGGAATTACACCAGAGAAAACGCACAAAGTCAATAGTTTGTGAGCTTTTCTTCGCAAAACAATATAAAAACGCACAAGTCGGCAACTTAATATATTCCAGCAAATGAAAAACCGGCACAGGCAGAACAGTTCTTTAACCCGTGCCGATATTCATTTTCTAAAAACAGTCAATGTTTCAATTCTGTTATTCCGCGCCGTTTGTTATTGATGATTGCCTTTTACTGTTTTGCCGCTTTTCTGCGCTTCGTCAAGTTTTCGCTCGCGGCGGCGCAGCGTTTCATCCGTCTGAGGTTTGATGTCGCCGGCTTTGGTAAGCGCCCATTTTGTGAGGCTGGGGCCTACAAGCTGATTTATCAGCACCGCGAAAAGCACTATGTTGCGTATTAAATCGCCGTCGCCGGGCAGTTCAGCCGCCGTAACGCACATTCCGAGAGCCACGCCCGCCTGCGGCAAAAGAGTTATGCCGAGATATTTTTCAATATTGCTGTCGCAGCCCGAAATTCTCGCCGAATATTTTGCGCCGTAATATTTGCCGAACGCTCTGAAAAATGTGTAGGCAATGCCGATTACAACCGCCATAATTTTTGAAAATACGGTTAAATCAAGCTGAGCGCCCGAAAGAACAAAAAACAGTTCGAGCACAGGTCCCGTCCAGCCGTCCGCCACCTTCATAATCTCGTCTGAGAGTGGGCACATATTGCAGAAAACGCTGCCTAACATCATACACACAAGCAGCGGGGAAAAGCCGATTTTTACGGGGCCGGCCTTAAATTTCAGCATTGAAACGGCTACAGTGAGAAAAACAAAGCTTATTGTCATAACAAGGCGGTTTGTGTTTGAGTGAAACATGGCTTCGATTTTTGTAAGCGCGAAGCCCGCGACCGCTCCGAGGGCGAGTGAAACACCTATTTCAACAAGCGGGTCAACTATTATTGAGAACACATCGGGCGAACCCGTTTTCAAGGCCTTCGCTATTCCGAAAGAAACGGCAAACAGCACAAGCCCTACCGCGTCGTCAAGCGCCACTATGGGCAGAAGAATATCCACAACGGGGCCTTTCGCCTTATATTGCCGCACAACCATAAGCGTTGCCGCGGGGGCGGTTGCCGCCGCTATGGCTCCAAGGGTAATCGCGGCGGGTACGGAAAGAACATCGGGCCTGATGAAATGGATAATTATGAGCCCTATATCGGTTACGGCGGTTGCCGCGCACGCCTGAACAATGCCTATTACCGTTGCCTGCCTGCCTGTTTCGCGAAGCTGTGACAGGCGGAACTCATTGCCGATTGAAAAAGCTATAAAACCCAGCGCGACATCCGAAATCACGCCTATCGCGTCAAGCTCCTCAAAGCTTTGAAAGCCTATCCCCTTCACGCCCGCGAGGGCTGTAAGCCTGCCGAGAAGGCACGGCCCTATAATAACGCCCGCGATAAGATAAGCCGTAACATCGGGCAGATTGAATTTTTTGAAAACTTTTAAGCGGGTCAGAAGCAATCCCACAGCCATAGCTATTGAGATTGACAGCAATGTGGTACTCATTTTAAAATTCCTCTTTATGATTTGAAAAGATTTTTCGGTTCCGCTTTATATTATAACAAACAGTGTGTAAAAAACAATGGCGTAAAACAAGAAATCCCCGCCTTGAGGCAGGGAATTTTTATATACTTTTACTTGTGTTATTTCGGGTTTCTCAATTCATTAAGCTTTTTTTCATCAATGTTGCCGTCGGCAATTTTACTGTCAAGCCACAGTCTGAGAGACGCGGCGTCGGCAATAAGGCGCTCCAGCTCGTTCTGAATTGCCACAAAATCTTCAAGCTCCGCGTCATCATCGATTTTGCCGTCGCAGGTTATTTCAATGAGCCTGTCTTTTTGTGAGTTGAGTTTGTTGTTTGCCGCGAGCAGGTCAAGCACCGTTTCCGAAACAGGCCTTTCCTTAACCTCGCGAAAACGGCTTTCTCTGCCTATGGCGCACTCCCTTGCGCAGTAGTAACTGCAGAGGTTGGGCTTTTTGTATGCCTTTTGCATAGCGACAATTTCTTCCGGCGTTGCAGCGGACCTGCCGCTTTCAATCTTTTCAATTCTGCTGTCGGATATCCATTCAAGCCTCTCGCTCGCCTGCGCGCGTGTAAGGCCGCACGCCTCTCTGCAAAGCTGATACATATTTTTATTCGCTTTTAAAGACTGTCTGCCCATATAAACAAACTCCTTCGAATGATTATACGGGCATTATAACACATAATTATTTTGTTTTAAAGACCGAAACCGCACAAATTACCGCGCGGCGAGCTTAAACAGTAAAATAATCGCCGTCATCAAATTCCGGCTCCTCAAACCCGTCGAGAATACCCGACGCGCGCAGTTCCTCCAGCTCATATCTGTCGTTCTCGCTCAAACAGGGCTCGCCGTAAACTGAGCCGTAATCCGCCAACCCTTCTTCAAAGAGGCCGCGGTCGGCCGCTGCGTCAAAGCCGCAGCCGTAAATCACATCATAAATTGAATTATAAGTCATTTTTCACACCTCTTTCTTTATAATTGAAACCTGTTGAATAATCTTTCATTCCCGCCGTTAAGGCTTATTGCATCTCAGTAAAAGAACGCGTATGCCGGCAGGAATATCGCGCCCAGCACGGCAAAAACAGCCAGAATAATTAAGGGCAGGCAGCCGCATCCGCAGCCCGAGCAGCCGCATCCGTTGTTTTTCATTGATATTCCCCCTTTCGTTTTACTGCACCTATATATTACCACCCGTTTTCGCGGCAATAAATAACAATCCGGGTGAATTGCGCCGCTCTATTTTCGCTGTTGCGCGGAAATATGCGCCCTTATTTTTCACTCGCGGAGAATATCTTCCTTGAAATATTCTTTTTTATATGAGATAATTATTATATGTGCAAAGGCGTTGCCCGCGGTATATACATCGGGTTTGCACAAACGGATTAACCGGGGTGATTTATTATGGCTAAAAAATGCTTCTCTCTTGTTTTGGCGTTTACAGTTATATTGGGGGTGATGTCTGTGGGAATTAATGTTCACGGCGATGAAACAAACGCGATTTATGTAAGCCCGTCGGGCAGCGACGAAGGCGACGGAAGCTTTGAAAATC
>ONON01000083.1 GCA_900319455.1 uncultured Eubacteriales bacterium | reverse complement strand
GCAGAAGACAAGATTGAAAACGAAATTTGACCAGTCGAAATGAGCGTAATCGGTGAAAACTCCGAGAGTCGGCATGCCGATAAACCCTCCGAGGCACTCTTCGCCCATCATCAGGCCGAATCCGAGCAAAATAAACATAATGGCGCCTATGCAAAAATCCATAAGGTTTTTCATTATGATGTTGCCGGCGTTTTTTGCCCTTGTGAATCCGCTCTCGACCATCGCGAAACCGCATTGCATAAAGAAAACAAGCGCTGCACCGATTAAAAACCATACGCCGAATACATTTTGAGTTACGGCGGTTAAAACTGAATCAGTCATAACTTAAAAATCACTTTCGTAATATTGCGGCACTGCGGTAAAAGTATGTGTGCCGTATTTTTTGATTAAACGCCGGGAACGCCCCTGCGCGCTGGCAAAGGGCATTCCCTCTTTGAAAAGGAGCAAAATGTAAGAAGTGTTCTGAACTGAAAATCAATAGTTAATCATATATCTGTCAATTTCCCACTGACTTACTTTTGTTCTGTAATCGTCCCATTCGGCTTTTTTGCCCTTGATGTAGTTGTCAAACGCCTGGTCGCCTATAACTTCCTTGATGAACGGATCTTTCTCCGCTTCTTTTATTGCCTCCTCAAGAGTGCCGGGCAGGCATTCAATGCCCTCTTTTGCCAGCTCCTCATCGGAGAGAACAAAAACATTTTTATCATAAGCGGGTTTCGGGGTAAGCCCCCTCTTAATGCCGTCAAGTCCGGCGGCAAGGCACAGCGCCATTTCAAGGTACGGGTTGCAGGTCGGGTCGGGGCAGCGCAGCTCAACTCTTGTTCCTTTGCCTCTTGAGGCGGGAATTCTTACAAGGCAGGAACGGTTTGAAGTGCTCCACACCAGATAGCTCGGCGCCTCATAACCGGGAACAAGGCGCTTATAGGAATTGACTGTCGGGTTTGAGAACACCGCCATGCCCTTGATGTGCTCCATAATGCCCGCAATAAAGGAATATGCCTCTTTTGAAAGGCCGAGCTCGCCGTCAGGGTCATCAAAAATGTTTTTGCCCGTTTTTATGTCATAAAGGCTCATGTTAGTGTGCATACCGCTGCCGTTTATACCGTAAATAGGTTTGGGCATAAAGGTCGCGTGAAGGCCGTGCTTTGTGGCATAGGTTTTGACAACATGCTTGAAGGTCATAACCCTGTCGGCTGTTGTAAGACCGTCGCCGAACTGAAAGTCGATTTCGTGCTGACCTTCCGCTACCTCGTGGTGAGACGCCTCAATGGTGTAGCCCATTTTTTCGAGAGCGAGGCAAATATCCCTGCGGCAGTTTTCACCATGGTCTATGGGGTTCAGATCAAAATAGCCCGCCTCATCTCCCGTTTCAAGAGTGGGTTTCCCGCGCTCATCAAGTTTAAAAAGAAAAAACTCGCATTCGGGGCCTACATTGAACCCGTAACCGTCCTTCGCCGCCTCGTCTATAACTCTTTTGAAAATGTTTCTCGGGTCGCCGTCAAAAGGAGTTTTATTATCCGCTTTATAGGCGGAGCAGATGAGGCGCCCCGTCTGAATTTCGTGATGCTTTCTCCAGGGAACTATTGCCCAGGAGTCAAGGTCGGGATGCAGGTACATATCGCTCTCGTCTATTCTCGCAAAGCCGTCGATTGACGAGCCGTCAAACATACAGTCGTTATCAAGCGCCTTTTCAAGCTGAGAAACGGTAACGGCAATATTCTTCATAATGCCGAACAGGTCTGTGAACTGCAGGCGGATAAACTCAACATTGTTTTCTTTTGCGCTTTTCAGTATTTCTTCTTTTGTAACTTTACTCATTGCTTGTTCCTCCGTATCATTTATAGTTTTTAATCAGTCTCTTGCCGTCTCGTTGGCACAGTAAATTTCATCGCCGTTCTGCGGGTCCGCTTCAATGTGGTTTTTTTCAAGGTCGTCGCAGTAAACGGGTTTCATCGGCGGTTCTTCCATAAAGAAATAAACCTCATCTGAATTGTCAAACACAGTGTTTTTCATTTTGTTAACCTCCTTAAAATAAAAAAGGCGCTCTCCCCGAAAGGAAAGCGCCATTGCTTTTTTTACTGAAAAAATAAATATTTAAAGGCGTCAATGAGCCGAAACTCAAAGACGCCTTTGCCTTGTTGATTTGATTTTACTCCCGGTATTCATTTTTGTCAACAGTATTTTATACCGTATAAAAAATTCGGAATTTATGTTCATTTTGCCGCAAAAAGATTACCGCTTTTTGTGCAATATTTTGATTATTCCCACTCGACGGTGGCGGGGGGCTTCGCGGTGATGTCGTAAACGACTCTGCTCACGGAGCGCACCTCATTTGTAATGCGGTTTGACGCTTTCGCGAGGATGTCAAACGGTATTCTCGACCAGTCCGCCGTCATAAAGTCATCGGTTGTAACAGACCTTAACGCAACGGTATAACCATAGGTGCGCGCGTCGCCCATAACGCCCACGGTGCGGCAGTCGGTGAGAACGGCAAAATACTGATTTGCCTCTTTGCAAAAGCCGGACGAGTCAAGTTCCTGTCTGAAAATCGCGTCCGCCCCGCGCAGTATTTCAAGCTTGTTTTCAGTTACTTCACCTATTATTCTTATCGCAAGCCCCGGCCCGGGGAAGGGCTGACGGCTGACGAGATATTCCGGTATGCCGAGCTGCCTGCCCGCGGCGCGGACTTCATCCTTGAAAAGGTTTTTCAGCGGCTCAACGATTTTTTCAAACTCAATAATATCGGGCAGACCCCCGACATTGTGGTGGCTTTTGATTACGGCGGCGTCGCCTGTGCCGCTCTCAATCACATCGGGGTAAATCGTGCCCTGAACAAGAACATCCACCCTGCCGATATGTTTTGCGACATCCTCAAAAACGCGTATGAACTCTTCTCCTATTATTTTTCTCTTTTTTTCCGGTTCGCTTACCCCTTTCAGCCTTTCGAGAAACCTTTTCTGAGCGTTTACTCTGATAAGATTAAGCCCCATCTCGTTTTTCATAACACGCTCCACCGTGTCGCCCTCATCTTTCCGCAGCAGACCGTGGTCAACAAAAACGCAGATAAGATTGCTTCCGATTGCTTTATGCAGCAGCACAGCCGCAACAGAGGAATCCACGCCGCCCGAAAGAGCGCACAGCACCTTTTTGCCGGCAAGCTCCTTTCTGTATTTTTCAACCGATGAGTTCACAAAATCTTCGGCTGTCCAGTCACCGCGGCAGCCGCATATATTTTTTACGAAGTTACACAAAATCTGCCCGCCGTATTCCGTGTGAGTCACCTCCGGATGAAACTGAACGCCGTAGATTTTTCTTTTTTCATCGGCAAGAGCGGCACAGGGGCAGTTTGCGGTAACTGCGGTTATCTCAAAGCCTTCGGGCGCGGTTTTAACATAGTCGGTATGACTCATCCAGCAAACGCTTTGTTCGGGAACACCGATAAAGAGAGAATTTTTTTTGGCTGTCAGCTGAGTTTTGCCGTATTCACTTATGCCGCCGGCACTGCGGATTTCTCCGCCTGCCATATAAGCGATGAGCTGACAGCCGTAGCATATTCCCAAAACAGGTATTCCGGCGTTGAGAATTTCACTGTCAAAATGAGGCGAATTTTCATCATAAACGCTGTTGGGACCCCCGGTGAAGATTATGCCCTTGCAGCCGCTTGCCGCAATATCCGCAACGCTTGTTTTATTGTAAGGGATTATTTCTGAATAAACATTCATTTCACGCACACGGCGGGCGATAAGGCGATTGTATTGCCCACCGAAATCAAGCACAAGTATTTTTTCCATATTCGGAGCCTTTCAAAAACTGATATTTTCGGAAAACCCGCAGAACAATTCTGCGGGTTTCCGAGTGTGTGTATAGAAAGATAGAGGGATTGTTCAGGTAATCAGCAAACGCCCTGTTCAAGCATTGCTTCAAGAACCTTCTCAAAGCCGGCGATGTTTGCGCCCGCAACATAGTTCTTCTCCATACCGTATTTCTTTGCGGCGTCATCCATATTGTGGAAGATGTTTACCATAATATCTTTAAGTTTTGAGTCAACCTCTTCAAAGGTCCAGTTTAGGCGTTCGCTGTTTTGTGACATTTCAAGCGCGGATGTTGCTACGCCGCCCGCGTTTGCCGCCTTTGCGGGGGCAAGAAGCACGCCGTTCGCCTGAAGATATTTGACCGCTTCGGCTGTTGTGGGCATATTCGCGCCCTCAGCTACAGCTATGCAGCCGTTGGCAACAAGGTTTTTCGCATCGTCAAGATGCAGCTCATTCTGGGTCGCGCACGGAAGAGCGATGTCCGCTTTAATTGACCACACGCCTCTGCCCTCGTGGTATTCGGATTGGGGGCGGTATTTTTTGTATTCGGTAAGGCGCTGACGGTTTTTCTCTTTTATCTCTTTGACTGCTTC
>ONON01000198.1 GCA_900319455.1 uncultured Eubacteriales bacterium | reverse complement strand
TGACAATGTTTCCAATGTCAAATTTTACGCCGGAAATCTCGCGGTGTATTACGCCGGCTCCGCAGACAAAAAAGGGCTTATCCGTCTTGACGGAAAAAAGCTTACCGAAGCGGTCTATACCGATTTCAATTACATTAACAACGGCTGGCACAACACCGTGTATATTGCCTATCCGGAAGGTGAGCCCTACCCGAAATATGTAAAAATCTCCGACGGTACGGTTGATGTAAAACAGTATCAGGGCGGAGCCGGGACACACGATTCCGCTATGTGGAGCGCGGGCACAGGCACACTCTCCCTGCACGATGACAGCGGTTATGTGGGCGACCTTACGGCACAGGAGGTTAAGCTTGCCGACGGCCTTTACGCGGTTACCGACGGGCGCAAATGGGGTTATGTTGATGAATGGCTCGACCTTAAAATCGGGCTTGATTACGATAAAGCCGCCGATTTCAGCAACGGTCTCGGCGCTGTTTGCGCCGATGAAAAATGGGGCTATACAGATGAAAGCGGCAAGGTTGTTATTGATGAAAAATACCTTTCTGTCGGCGAAAACACCGTTTCGGGCGAAGATACCGCTTTTGATTTCCGCCAGGGAACGGCCCCCGTGCGCTCCGGTGATTACATGGGCGTTATCGATAAAAAAGGTAAAACCGTAGTTGATTTTGAATTTGAAATAATTATGCCGGGGCTTAACGGTAAATACATCGCAAAGAAAGACGGAGTCTGGGGAATAATAGACACCGGCATTACCGTAGAGATGGAAACGGCAACTTACGCGGATTCCGACAACAGCGTAAGGCTGAAAGCGGGTTTTTATAAAATCGCAACAAACGGAAGTTCGCTCAATATGAGATCGGAGCCTTCACAAACTGCCGCGATAGTTGCGAAAATTCCCAACGGAACAACGGTTGAGGTTGAAAAAACCACAATAGGCTGGGCGTTCATTACTTATTATAACGCGGAGGGTTGGGTAAGCACCGATTATCTCACCGAAGCCGAAGCGCCTGCCGAAACAACCGCCAATGAGGAGCTGACAGATGAAAATAACCCGTGATGTCGCTCTTGTTGAGTATTCGAAAAAGGTTGATTTTCTCAACTTTTTAACGCACGCCGCGGCTGCTGTTGCGGCGCTTGCCGGCTCGGCGGCTCTTTTGGCAAAAGCTGTTCCCGTCGGAGCAAAAGAGACTGTTTGCTGCGCGGTTTATTCGGCAACTCTGCTGTGCGTTTATTCTTTTTCGGCGGTTTATCACGCCCTGCCGTTAGGCGAAAAACGCAGAAAGGCGCGCCTTCTTGACCACCTTGCGATACCGTTGCTTTTAGCCGGCACCACAACCCCCTGCGCCTTGATTTCGTTAGGCAGAATTAACCCTTTGCACGCTTATATTGTTTTCGGCGTCGCGTGGTTCTGCGCGCTGTTCGGAATATGCGCCAAACTTTTCTTTTTTGAAAAACTCAAGGCTTTGGTAATGGCGGTGTATTTCACCGGCGGGGCGGGTATGCTCGCGAGCGCCTTTACCGTAACGGGCAGGCTCAATCACAGGGGTCTCGCTCTTCTTGTTGCGGGCTGTGTTTTTTATACAATCGGCGCTCTTTTCTGCAAGGCGGGCATCAAAAAGCCTTATCTGCATGTGGTTTTTCACATTTTCACCGTGTTCGGAAGTCTGTTTCATTTTTTATCGATATATCTTTATGTTTTATGACAGGAAAGGCGGAAAATTTATGAAAGCTGTTTACGCGGGCAGTTTTGATATGTTCACAAACGGGCATATGAGCGTTCTTGATCAGGCCGTTGACCTTTTTGACAAGGTCTATGTTGTTATTGCCGATAACAGCAGCAAAAAAAGACGGTTTGACACGGATTTTATGAAAATGAAAATCAATGAGGCAATAGCCGCCAAAGGCTATGCCGATAAAGTTGAGGTGCTTTCAAGCGACAAGCTTGTTGTGCGCGTAGCAGAGGAGCTCGGCTGTTCCTATTTGATAAGAGGTCTGCGCAACGCCACCGACTATGCTTATGAGGAGAATATGGCGCTTATCAATACGGCGCTTGATGAAAAAATCCGAACAATTTATCTGCGCGCGATCGACGCGTCCATTTCATCTTCAATGGTTTATGAGCTTTACACTCACGGTGAGGATATTTCGGCTTACCTGCCGTACAGTCTTTGAGAATGTTAAAGAAATGTTAATTATCAAGCAGTTAACAAATATTTAACAACAAAAAATTTTGTTGCCGTATTATCTTAACTGTACTGATTGATATTCATAACAAATAAAGTATGTGTGGAATAAAGGAGTAATTCTGTGCTTAAACTGACCGATATTAAAAAGACCTATATAACGGGCGACACAAAAGTTGACGCGCTTAAAGGGGTAAGTATTGAATTCCGCAACAGCGAATTTGTTTCAATACTCGGGCATTCGGGCTGCGGCAAAACCACCCTTCTCAATGTTATAGGCGGCCTTGACCGTTATGACGAAGGCGACCTTGAAATCAAAGGCGTTTCAACAAAAAAATACAAAGACGGCGACTGGGACACCTACCGCAACCACAGCGTAGGTTTTGTGTTCCAAAGCTACAATCTTATACCTCACCAGACCGTGCTTTCAAATGTTGAGCTCGCCCTCACTCTTTCCGGCGTTTCAAAATCGGAGAGAAGAAAGCGTGCGAAAGAGGTGCTTGAAAAAGTCGGTCTCGGCGACCAGCTCGGCAAAAAGCCAAACCAGATGTCGGGCGGTCAGATGCAGCGTGTAGCCATAGCGAGGGCGCTTGTAAACGATCCGGAAATTCTGCTTGCCGATGAGCCGACAGGCGCTCTCGATTCCGAAACAAGCGTCCAGATTATGGATCTGCTTAAGGAGATTGCCGCCGACCGCCTTGTAATTATGGTAACCCACAATCCCGACCTGGCTCAGGAGTATTCAACCAGAATAGTACGCCTTGTTGACGGCGAAATAGTCAGTGATTCCGATCCGTACGATTCCTCCGCCGATGTGAAAGAAGGCCTCGTTGCCGCGCATACCGAGGAGAAAAAAGCCAAAAAGAGAAAAGCCAAGGGCGAAAAAACAAGTATGTCTTTTTTCACCGCCCTGTCGCTCTCTCTCAACAACCTTTTTACCAAAAAGATGCGCACGGCGCTTACATCATTTGCGGGCAGTATCGGTATTATCGGCATAGCGCTTATTCTTGCGCTGTCAAACGGTGTTGAAATATATATTCAGACTGTTCAGCGGGAGGCGCTTTCAAGTTATCCGATGACTATTGAATCCACGGGTATGGATATGAACGACGCCCTTTCGTCATTTACGGGCGGCAAAAACAAAAACGGAGAAAGTCTGATTAAGCACGACCTTGACAAAGTTTATTCAAATACCGCTATGGCGGAGATGACTAAGATTTTCACCGCCGGATTAAAAGAGAACAACCTTACCGCTCTTAAAAAGTTTCTTGAAAGCGAAAGCAGCGGAGTGGCGCAGTATGTCAGCGATATTCAGTACACCTATTCCTCAACTATGAATATCTACTCCGCAGACACCTCCGACGGCCCCAATATAGTAAACCCCAGCCCGATGATGGCGATGATGCAGAATATGTTCGGCATATCGGGCAACGAATCGCCTATTCTGTCCGGAATCACCTCAAGTTCCGCCTATGAGTCAATGCTCACATATTATGATATGTGGAAAGAGATGATTGACAACGACGAGCTGCTTCATTCGCAATATGACCTGATTGCGGGCAAGTGGCCGCAGAAATACAATGAAGTTGTGCTTGTTGTTGACCCGAACAATGAGGTTACCGAGCTTACCCTTCAGGCGCTCGGAGTTTCAGACCCCTCCGCTATGATTGATATGTATATGGCTATGCAGAACGGGGAGGAGTTCACGCCCGAAAGCGTTGAGCTTGAGTATGATGAGGTTCTCAATCTCAAATTCAGATTGGTGCTCACTCCGGAATACTATGTGTGGGATGATGAGGAACAGGCCTATGTTGATAAAAGCGAAGACCCGGATTATGTTTCAAAGCTTGTTGATAAAGGCACCGAAATCAGCATTGTCGGCATTCTACGCCCGGCGGAGGGCTCCGTTTCAACAATGGTCGGCGGCTCAATAGGCTACCTCTCTACCCTGCCGGAATATGTAATTGAGCAAACCGAAAAATGCGAAATAGTGCAAAAACAGAAAGACAACCCCGAAACGGATGTTTTCACCGGACTGCCTTTCCCGACCGAAGAAGAACTGTCGCAAGATAAAAAAGAACAGAGCGCAAAAGACAGTGAAAAAACAACAGCCCCGGTTAAAGAGGAAACAACATCCGCGCCCAAGGCAAAGGCAACCGAGGCGGATGTTTTTGAAACGCCCGTTCCCGTTCCGCTTGATGAAGCGGGAGTGCTTATGTCGCAGATGAGGGCTACAGCTATGAGCGAAGGTGAAATCTACGCTTATATAGATGAGAATTTTAAAGGCGAAGAGCACGATCTTATGTATGAAATAGTCGGTCTGCTGCTTAAAAACACCCTTTCGTCGAGCGAACGCAGAACTCTCACGGCAGACCTCGATAAATTGCTCGCCGGGCAGGAAATTCCGGGCTACGGCACAATATCCGGAGAGCAGGCTTACGGCTACCTTCGTATGATGACAAAACAGCAGAAGATCTCAATGCTTGAGCAGATTATAAAATCCGGTTATGTTCCCACCGGTGAGGATGCCCCGGCAGAGGAGGAAAAAGCGGAGGAAACTCCCGAAGAGGTTGAACCCGAGCCTGAGCCCGAACCCGAACCGGAGCCTGAACCCCTTGCGAAGAGCTATAAAGAGGCGCTTTCAATGCTCGGCGTTGCCAACATAGAAACCCCTCTGTCAATTAACATCTATCCCGTTGATTTTGAGGCAAAAGATGAAATCACAAGAATAATCGACGAATACAACAAAAAGGCGGAAGCCGAAGGCAGAGAAAAGGATGTTGTTGTCTATACAGATTATATCGGGCTTATTCTCTCGTCGGTTACAAGAATAGTCAAAATAGTTTCTTATGTTCTTATCTGCTTCGTCGCCATCTCTCTTTTTGTTTCATCCATAATGATAGGCATTATCACATATATTTCCGTTCTTGAAAGAACAAAAGAAATCGGCATTCTGCGTTCAATAGGCGCCTCAAAGCACGATATTTCAATGGTGTTCAACGCGGAGTCCGTTACAATAGGCTTTGTTTCCGGTGTGCTCGGCATAGGCATAACCCTGCTGTGTATTATCCCGATAAACCTGCTCCTCAAATATCTCACAACGCTCGGCGCGGCGGCGAACCTTCCGGTCGCGGGCGCGGTTATACTCATAATAATCAGCGTAATACTCAGCTTTATCGCCGGTCTTATCCCGTCCAAAATGGCGGCAAGAAAAGACCCTGTTGAGGCTCTGCGCACAGAGTAAGAGGAAGTGTTTATGGCAGAAAAAATACAAAGCGCGCGCTGTGAGGATTGCGTAAATTTTGAGTATGATGACGAATACGAGTGTTATACCTGCGTATGCGACCTTGACAGCGATGAAATGGAGAATTTCATTCGCGGCAATGTCAGCTCTTGCCCTTATTACCGCCCCGGCGATGAATACACTATAGTGAGAAAGCAAAATTAAAATTGAGCTTTAAAAGCACACATTCCGCGCGGGGTGTGTGCTTTTTTTGCGCCGTCTGTTTCGGGTTTTGTGCAAATAAACAATAATGTCTGAATATATTTGGAATGTTTTAATGCTTGAAAAATGCTTTATATTAATATATAATTACAATAATTATGAATTATTATGGGGGATTTAATATGCCATTGATTCCGCTTAACTGCCCTCTTTGCGGTGCTTCGCTCAGCATAGACACAAGCAAAGACGCAACTATATGTGAGGCTTGCGGCAAGCCGTTTATAGTCAAAGACGCAATAATAAACAGCTATGTCGGCGGAGCCGCCGCTCCCGCTCCCGAAAAGCCCGCCGCTAAAGAAGAAAAGGGCGACGAAACGCCCACAATAAAAACAAACATTGATGCAGAAGAAAAAAGCAGGTGGGAGCAAACCGGTTCTTATGAGCCTTCTTCGCGCAACAGAGTTATTTACCACAAACACAAAGATTTTGTGATTGACGAGGGCGTGCTTGACAAATACGCGGGTGATGAGATGATTGTTGAAATACCCGATGAGGTCAAGAGCATAGGCTATTGCGCTTTTTCCGGCAATGACAATGTTACGGAAATAATCGTGCCGGAGAGCGTTACAAAAATCGGCTACTGTGCTTTTTCAAGCTGCACAAACTTAAAAAAAGTCACAATCAAAGGCAGAGTTACCTCAATAGCGGAAAGAGCGTTTCTCAACTGTACCGCTCTGAGCGAAATCAACATTCCCGACAGTGTCAACCGTATGGGTGAATACATTTTTGAAAACTGCCGCAGCCTTGAGGAGATTAAACTGCCCGAAAATCTTGTGTCAATCGGCGATTGCGCGTTTAAAAACTGCAAATCCATAAAAGAGATTGTGTTCCCCGCCAAAGTTACCCAGTTGGGGCAGCGTCTGTTTGAAAACTGCAAATCGCTCACCTCGCTTGAACTGCCCGCGAGCCTTACCGAAATTCCGGACCTCGCTTTCAAGGATTTTGTGTCGCTCGCGAACATAACAATTCCGTCAAGCGTTGTCACAATAGGCGAGAGCGCGTTTGAGGGCTGCGTCTGCCTTGAAAAAGTCGAACTCCCCGACAGTATTAAAACCATCGGCAGTAGGGCGTTTTGCAACTGCTCCGGCCTCAGCGGCATTACCGTGCCCGCCGGGGTTGAAACAATCGGCGCGCGAGCTTTTCTGGGTTGCACACACCTTAAATACGCCGATGTGCCCGACACCGTTCAGAATATGGGCATACGCGTTTTTGACGGTTGCACATCACTCAAAAGGGTCAGCATTCCCGCCTGCTCCGTTCGCATTTCAGACGGCGCGTTCAAAGGCTTTACCAAGCTTAAAAGCATTGAGATTCCCGAAGGCATCGCGAGAATCGGCGACAACGCGTTTGAAGACTGCATAAGGCTTGAACAGATAAAAATACCCGCGAGCGTAAAGATAATCGGTACAGACGCTTTCAAGGGCTGCCAGAAGCTCAAGGCGGTTGAAGGAGCGGAAGATATGAATATCTCCAAGATGATTGATATTTTCGCGGGCACACCTTTCCTTGATTTAAACCTTCAGAAAAAAGGCCTTTGCCGTCATTGCGGCGGCGAGTTCTCGGGCTTCCTCACCCGCAAATGCAAGGATTGCGGAAGGCTCAAAGATTATTAAGTATAATAAAAAATGCCGGGTCACGGCAAATTTACATTTTAATTTTACGGCGGGGTTTATAAACCCGCCGTAAAAAAACAGCGAAAAGCACATTTCAGTCTTTTCGCTGTTTTTATTTGTTTATTTCTTTTTTGTCAGTCCGGTTCAGAAGATAATCAACCGAAACACCATGAAAATCCGCGATTTTTATCAGGATGGCTGTCGGAATATCATTTTCACCGGTTTCATATTTTGAATACCCTGTTTGTGACATACCCAAATGCTTTGCCATAACAGTTTGATTAATATCTTTGTCTTCGCGCAAATCGCGTATCCGCTTATACATATAATCACCCTGAAATCATTATAAATAATCTGTTTCAGAGTATTGACATTTAACCTGAAACAGGTTAAAATAAAGAAAAGGAGGAATGACTATGGCAGGCGGCATATTAAAAGACAGAGTAAAAAGCATTCCGGTAACGGCGACAGAATTGCCAAAAGAATTTGCGGGGCTTTTCACAAACGAGCAAATAATAGGATGTTACAAAGGTATCCGTGATGTAATTGTTTTTACAGATATCAGAATTGTTTCAATCGATGTTCAGGGAATAACCGGAAAACAAAAAGTTATTACAACAATCCCGTATACTCATATAAGTGAAATGACTATTGAAACAAGCGGGTATTTCGATATTGACACCGATTTGGTTATGAGAACAACCGGCGGCAGTGTAATGGCATACAGTTTCAAAAGAGGCAATGATGTAATTGCCATTCAAAACTATGTTGCTCATAAAATGCAATAATCAAACCCTAAGAAAAAGCAAAGGCGCGCCTTATCATCTGTTTTAAGGCGCGCCCTGTTTTTATTCTTATTTCAACGCTTTCGCCGCTTCGTATGCGGTTGAGGTGGCGTTGTGTATTCTGCCCACTTTTGCCTCATCGCCTATGAGAAAAACATTTTTGAATTTCGCCTTTACATCGGAGGCAAGCGAGGTGTCCGGCGAACTTCCGAGAGCGAGCACAACCGCGTCAACATCGACGGTTGTTTTTTCTCCGGATTTCACATTTTTAATAACAATATTGCCCGGGTTAATCTCGCAGAGCTGTTCGCCTGTGAGAATTTCAGTGCCCTTTTCTTTAAGGCGGGGCAGAATGTCGTCGGTGTGCTGCATCCAGGTTCCGGGCGCGACCGTGTCCGCCATTTCTACAACAACCGTTTTACAACCCTTTTCATTGAGATAATCCGCTGTTTCAAGCCCCGTCATACCGGAGCCGATAACCGCGGTTTTTTTGTTTTCAATCACTGTTTTCCCGCTGAGAACATCGGCGAAGGTAATCAAATCGTCAAATTTATAGTTTCCCCCGAAGAACGGCTTGAGCGGTTTGGAACCCATTGCAAGGAATACGGCATAAGGGGAGTATTTGCCGATTTCCCGAACGGTTGCCTCAACGCCGTATTTTATTTCAACTCCGTTTTCGGTGCACAGATTTACAATGTCTTCAATAAACCAGCCGATTTTCGCCTTGTGAGGGGGAGCGGAAGCGAGCTTGAGCTGACCGCCGGGTGTTTCATCCTTTTCAAGCACGGTGACCTTGAAACCTCTCAGGGCAAGGATGTACGCTGCCGTCAGCCCCGACGCGCCCGCGCCGACAACAACAACGCTTCTGCCGTTGCCGTTACGGGAAATTTTATCCGTTTCGTGCCCCACAAACGGGTTTACCGCGCATTCGCCGTGCCCGCCTGTGTAGGCGTTTGTCTGCATGGATTCAATGCAGTTAAGGCAGCAGATACAGCGGCGTATTGTCTCGCCCCGTTGAGCTTTGCCCGCCCAGCAAGGGTCGGCTATATGAGGCCTGCCGAGCGAAACAAAATCCTGCGTGCCTTCCTCAATCTGCGCCGCGGCCTGTTCGGGCGAGCGTATGAGATTTGCGGCAATAACGGGAATGCTTACCGCTTCCTTTACCGCTTTTGCCATATATTTTCGCCAGCCCGGCTCGAACGAAACGGGTTCAAGCCAGTAGTTGAAGGTGTCATAACCGGCGCTTGAAACATCAATGGCGTCAATGCCGAGCGCCTCGAGAGCTTTCGCGATTTTCAAGCCCTCGTCAAGGCCGTAACCCTTGCCGGGTCTGCCAATTCTGTCATAACATTCATCAACCGTCAGACGCACAACAAGTGGGTAGTCTTTTCCGCACTTTTCGCGAATTCCGTTTATGATGTTTGTGATGAAACGCATACGGTTTTCAAAGCTGCCGCCGTATTCATCTGTGCGCTGGTTGGTAACAGGTGAGAAAAACTGCTGAAGAAGGTAGCCGTGCGAAGCGTGAAGCATAACGCCGTCAACGCCCGCCGATTTGCACCTGTAAGCGGCGTCAATAAAGTTGCGTTCAAGCTCTTTTATTTCCGCGTGCCGCAAGGCCCTAACCCTGCCGCCCGCGAAATACGCGGGCTCACAGTCCGAGGGGGCAACCGATGAGGGAACAATGTTTTTTGCAAGAAGTTTGGGGCCGACGGAAGGTGTGAGTTTATAAAGAATTTTGCCGTACATACCCGCGGTGTATTTCTGCATTTTTATGCTCAGAGGAACAGTGCCGACGAGCAGACCTACATTCTGCCTGCCGGGGTGATGAAGCTGAACAAAAAGCTTTGCACCGTGGCGTTGAATCCTTTTCGCAAACTCCGCCATAGGGGCAATGTTTTCATCCCTGCTCATTGAAAGCTGAGCGAACGCGCCTGCTCCGGTTTTGTCGTTTACGCGGGTGATTTCGGTAACAATAAGGCCGGTGCCGCCCTTTGCCCTTGCCTCATAATAATCGGTAAGAGCCTTGGTGGGCTTGCCGTCAAAGCCCGCAAAACCCATCAGCATCGGCGACATAACTATTCTGTTTTTGATTTCGCAGTTGCCGATTTTCATCGGCGTGAAAAGAATATCGGTATTACTCATCCCATTTCACTCCCGTTCCGTTTTTTATATGCTCTTTGAATTCGCTGAATTTCTTTTTCTCAAGCGCCCAGTAAACCGTGCGAACGGGCGGGCACACCCCCATAAGCACTTTTGACAGCCCGAAAAGGGAGCAGGGGCTCACCTTCCGCTTGCCGCTTTCAATGCCGTCAACCATTTTTTTCGCAACAAGAGCCGGCTCTTGAACGGGGAACGGTTTTTTAAATACAATTTCATTTGCCGTGCGGAAGAAATTTGTGTTTGTGGCAACGGGATAGAGGCAGGTGAGTTGAAGATTTTTCGGCATTTCAAGCCTTATGCCTTGCTGAAAGCCGTGCATTGCGAACTTTGAGGCGCTGTAAACCGTGAAACCGGGCATTGCCATCTCGCCTATTGCGGAAACTGTTATTGCCATAATACCTTTTCTGCCGTTTAAGTGCCTGACATATTTCTGGTATGAGTAAATCGGTGAGAAAACATTTGTCTCAAACATAGCCGCCACCCTGTTCCAGTCGGTGTAGTTCATCTCCTCATAGTAAGGATAGCCCGCGTTGGCATAGAAAATATCAATAAGCGGGAACATGCTTTCCGCTTTTTCAAAGATAGCGTCAACAGCCTGCTCACTTGAAACATCAATCTGAAAAATCTCAACTTTTGCGGGATCGAATTTTTCAAGATTCTCTCTGTCTTTGTCAACCGCGAGAATTCTGTTGTTCCCTTTTACAAGGAGCTTGAGAACCTCAAGCCCGATTCCGCTGTTGCAGCCGGTGAGAACAATGTTTTTGCCGTCAATCATAATTACTCCTCCTCTTTATGCGCGTTGCGGTAAATGATTTTATACGGCGAGCCGTCCTCATTCACCATCTGTATTTTTTCAATTCCGTAGGTGTCAAGCACCTTTTCCCATCTTTCCTGCATTCCCTCGTCATATTCAACGGGCAGAAATCCCGCCGTAAGATAGGATTTTACCGCAGATACTCTCCACTCGTTTGTGGTGAGCGACACGAACGGGGCTCCTCTTTCTTTAAGAGTTTTCTGAACTATCCAACTCAGATATTTCGCCAGTCCTTTGCCGCGGAAGCTTTCTTTTATTCCGACCCAGTGCATATCGCCTATGCCGGTTTCACCGAAAATAAAGGAGGTGGCTGTGCCGATGTGTTCACCGTTATAATCAAGGAACCACACATCTTTCTCGGGAACAATATCTTTAAAATTGAATATCTCATTTGTAAAACGCTGTTCGTCGCTTATGTCGCTTTCGTCCCAAGTCTTTATGCACTCGTTCCAGTCGCGAATGTCGGCATTCCTGTTATTTTCGCTGTAATGTGAGAACGAATAGCCCTCCGGCAAAACAAGTTCCTCAAGAAGGTTGTCGGTAAACCAGTACATTTTAAGCTGCGCCATTATGTTACTCCTTATCTTTTAAACAGATTGTCATTATATTTGTAGATGATTTTGCCCCTGTCAAAAATCACCTTTTCATATCCATTCGCGTTTTCGTTGCCGCCGAAAGCCGCCGCGCGTATTCTCGCATAGCCGGAATCCGCTTTGCCGCGCTCTATGCCGAGGCGGTAGTT
>ONON01000144.1 GCA_900319455.1 uncultured Eubacteriales bacterium | reverse complement strand
TTTCCGTATTCCGAAGAGGAATACCTGCAAAGATGTGCGAAGGTCGCTCTTTGAGGCATTACTGTTTTACGAGTGACTGCCCTTCCGGGCAGCCCCTCACTTTGTTTAAATTCGGTTGTTATTTTTTGCGGTGAACACACAGCCTCCGAAAGGGGTAAGGCAATAATCTTTTTCAGTTCTCCTTTGCGTTTTTGAGTTCCTCAAATTTTGCCTGCATTGTGGGGTTGCCCTTCGTCAGCTTTTTGATGGTAAGGTCATCCGCCTTGTTGTTGGCAAGGCGCAGATTGTTCTCCGACGAAAGCAGGGCTTCCTTTGTTTTTTTCAGGTGGTCTATCGTTTTGTCAATTTCCTCAATCGCGGTTTTGAATTTTCTTGACGCAAGGTCGAAATTTCTCGCGAAGCCTTCCTTGAACGCCTCAATATTCTCCTCAAAATGCGTTATGTCAATGTTCTGCTCGCGCACAAGGGCAAGCTCCTGCCTGTATGCCAGCGAGTTGAGAGCCGCGTTGCGCAGAATTGTTATTAACGGAATAAAAAACTGCGGGCGGATTACATACATTTTCGGGTATCTGTATGAAACATCGACAATTCCGCTGTTGTAAAACTCATTGTCCGCCTCCAGCATTGTAACCAGAACGGCGTATTCGCAGTTTTTCTCGCGGCGGTCTTTGTCAAGCTCTTTGAAAAAATCCTCATTTTTGTGCTTAGTCGCCGTTGTGTCGCCCTCATTTTTCATCTCAAACATAATTGAGATAAACTCGGTGCCGCCCTCGCTCTCTCTGTAAATAAAGTCGCCCTTGCTGCCGGTTCTCGCGTCGTTATCCTTCTCAAAATACGCGTTCGGGAAGGCGGTCGCGCGCAGCTTGTTAAACTCGTTCATACAGTGCTGTTCAAGGCTTTCGCCTATCATCTTTGTTGACTGGCGCGCCTTGAAATCCTTATAAAAGGCAATCTCCTCATCCTTGCGGCTGAGTTCCGCCTTATGCAGCTCCTCGGCGGATTTTAACTTAAGCTCTGTGTTTGACCTGTCAAGCTCAAGCTGACTTTTCAGCTTGGCTATTTCGGCGTCTTTGCCGGCAACGGCGGAGCGCACATCCATCTCCTTTGCCTTTTCACTCATTTCAAGCTGATTTCTCAGCTTTAAAATCTCCTCATCCTTTTTCGCGGCGGCGTTTCTCGCCTCCATATCGCTGTTCTTTTTGTTGATTTCAATTTGAGATTTGAGTTTTTCAATCTCGCGCTCTTTTTCGGAGATTTCATCCTTGAAATCCGTCTCCGACTGCGCAACAGCGAGTTTTACGGCGGATTCCTTCTCTTTTTTGTAGTTTTCCTCCTGGCGGGCAAGCTCTTTGCTGAACTCAGCGTTGCGCACCTGACTTAAAATATCGGCATAGTCGGTGTCGTTGAGTTCAAAGCTGCTTCCACATTTGGGGCAGGTGATTTTGTTCATACTTATTCTCTCCTCGGTTAATTTATGCCGTTTTGTTACGGGGCGCCGCAAATGAGGTGAAAACCGTTTTCGCCCAAAGCGACATTCTGCACGCCGCTTATTTCAATAAGAATATTTTTGCCGTTTTCTCCGGCGTGAATCTGTTTTACGGTTTCAAATCTGTCAAAACGCAGACTGCCCTCGCGTATAACCGTGCCTGAGTCATAATCCCAAACGGTGTAATAAACATTGCATTCCTCATTGACCGGCCTTGACAGTCTGACGGGCACACAGCCGCTTTCGCCCGGGCTCTGCGGGAGTGACGCTTTATCGGTGAAACCGACAGTCACCGTGCCGTCGTTTATGAACGGGTCTTTATTCAGATATTGCGCGTTTTCATCCCCGATAAATGACAGCATGGTTTTGTAATCGCAATCGGTGTTGTTAACTCTGTACAGTTTTTCGGATTGCCAACCGTTTTTAACATAAAAACTGTTGCCGTCTGCATACATATCATAAAAGCCGTCAACCGGGGGCAGGTCGAAAATGAACTGCGTTTTCAGCTTGTTTTCACAGCGGAAGGTATTATTTGTGAGTACCGTGTTTTTCCATGTATATACGGGGCCGAAAATACCGTATCTGTATTGAGGCCCCCAGTTGTCAATCAGCGGATTGTCATCGGCAAAGAGAATGTTGTTATCCAGCACGGCGCCCTCCGCGCTTGCCAGACGAACGCCGCCGTCAAGCACGCAGTTTTTAACCCTGACGCCGGGAACATCAATCTCAATGTGAATGCCTATGCCCGATTGATTGTTCAAAGAGGTACAGCCGTCAACGTCAATATTCCAGTTGTAATTGTCAAACCAAAGGTCATTGGTTGTGTTATAAGCGAAAAAGCAGTTGCGCCATGTAATGTTTTTGCACACCATCATCTTTGTTGTGGCAGGGTCGGCGGAGTCGTATTTTCCCCAGTCAAATCTTTTGCCTATGTTTGTAAAATCGCAGTTTTCAACAACAAAATTCATACTTCTGAATCCTGCGCCGATGCCGCTTAAACTGTTGAAGTCAAAGGTACAGCGGCGGATAAGCACATCCTCAACGGTTCTGTCATTTGAGCCGTGATCAAACCCGAGACCTGTTCCGCCGGAGTTGCAAAACGAGCAGTCTTCAACAAGTATATGCTGAGGTTTGCCCATCTGCACCATACTTTTGCCCCAGATAATTGACGCGCAGTTTTTAAAGGCAATGCCGCGCAAAACAACATAATCACTGCTGTGTGTGTCAAGTATGCAGGCGCCGTCACCGTTTTCACCGCTGCCGCCGGGCAAAGGTCGCTCAACCTCAAATCCGCCAAGGGGTTTTCGGATTTTCAGATAAATTTTGCCTGCCTCTTTGTCAATATAATAACAATTGTTTTTAAGCTCCTTTTTGCTTAACACGGGCTGAGCGGGGATGCCGTCAACAATTATCAGGTCGCTTCTGCCGATAATCTCATTTCCGGGTGTGTCAAGCCGGTAAGGGTAATCAAACGCCCAGTCATTTTCATAAACAAATAAATTCAGCGTCTGCTTCCAGCCTTCAAAGGGAACAGAGGCGCAAATCACCGTTTCGCCCGGTTTTTCGGCTTCAATGATAACCGGTTGCCGTTCAGTTCCCGATGTGTTGAGATTTATGTTTGTTTCACGGTATAATCCGGGCGCGATAATGAGCTTTGTGCCCGGCGCCGTGATTGACTCCGCACCCTTTTTTACCGTGGCGAACGGAGCCTGAGCGGTTCCGGGGTTTGAATCGCTGCCGGTTGAGCCGTTAACATAAAGCACGGTACCGCTGTCATTCCAATCTTCCGCTGTGCGGTTTACCCACATATCCCGCTCATAATCGGCAAGAATATCCATATCCTACTGAGTGAGAGCCTGCCCGTAGATGCGTATATCGTCAACCATACCGTCAAAGTATTCATTTTCGGCGTATCCCGCGCCGATTCTCACACCGTTGAGAACGGGCTTGGCGGCAACATCAAAATGCTTTGTCGAATCGAATTTGCCGCAATGGTAAAAGGTAACATCACCCTTTTGCGGCTCATACACAACGCCGATATGAAACCAGCAGTGGTTTTCGGGGTGAACAACCCAGCTGTCGCTGCCTTTCGCGTATTCAGTCGGCATAGTGTACTCAAAATTGCAAAACTGTGTGTTGTTCGCGCATACGCCGTTATTTCGATACGCTCCGCCGGAACTGCCTTCAACCGAAAAAACAAGTTTGGTGCTGTTTGTTCCCATAACCGCCTCTCCGCTGCCGGGGTCAGCGTAAGACGGGGTTCCCGAGTGCACGAATTTAAGGGTAATTCTGCCGGCTCCCGTTTCTGAGTCAATCAGGGTGCTCACGCGCGGCTCTGCCGTGTTTTCTCTTGTTTGAAGGTCACGGATATTAACCCACATTGAAACGGTCAGCGCGTTTTGCTCACCCTTATCGGGAACGCTCAGATATGTATCGGCAGTCAGAAAAGACAGCGCGTGCCGAAGGCCGAAACGCCCGGCAACAAGTTGTGCGCCGGTATTATCCGACAAAACGGCGGTCTCGCTTGAAAGGTCCGCAAGGCTTTCAATGTTGTCAAACGAAATGTCGGCAACGGGTTTTGCCTGCACATCTTTTAAGCCGTAATTCGCGTATTCATCAATCGAACGCACCTCTTCGCCGTATTTCGCCTTAACATCATCTGTTGAAAAATATGTTACCGGAGGCTCCGCACCGAACAGTTTTCCCGCGGCATCCGTCAAAGATGAGAAAAAGCCGGAAATCAGCATTATGAGAGCCGTAATAAAACCGGTGATTTTTAAAAACATACAACCAATCCTTACCTTTTTTGCGCCGTGCCGTTGTTTCGCTTTTCAGCGTTGCGTTACTGTGCCGCCGCACTTGTTAAATTAAAAAAGCAGTTCACGGCGAACTGCTTTTACGGCGCCGGTTACTGCCGCACCGCGGGGAACGCGCCGAGCTTTTTAAGCATTTCTTTTAAAGTCCCTTTATAAACAAGGTTTTTTGAGAATTTTTTGCGATAATGCTCCGGAGTTATGAGCCGCAGGTTCCGTTTGCCTTTGACCGCCCCGCTTTTGCGGAGTATTTCGGAGACAAAGCTTGTGCAGGTGTGCTGCCTTTTAAGCCTGTGTTTAATGCCGAAATAGGCAAGCACAAGCCCGAAATAGCTGTAACGGTAGGTGCCGGCTACGGCCGTGTGCAGTTTAATCTGCTTTGTGGCGCTCTCACACACCTCTTTTGTCACCGGAATGGCGTAAAGCGCGCAGCTTACGGGCAGGCCCCTGAATGTGGGATGATTGACGGGCTGTTCAACGCGAAAGCCTTTTTTGCCCACATAGGAATAAAAATCGGAGTCAATAAGGCTTGTGCTCATTGACACATGAGAATAGCGCCAGAAACCGAGGCGTTTAAGCGCTTTTGAAACCCTGTCGGGGTAATCCGTAAGCAGAATGTAAATGTAATATCCGCTTTCCTGTGCGATTATTCTGCTTAACAAACTGTTCGCGAAATGCATAATCTCACCTTATTTGATTATTGAAAGATTGCGGGTATATTCCCGTGAAGGGCGAGCCTTATCAGCCCGACCGCGACAAGATGCGCGGGGTAGTAAACATAAAAAAGCCATTTCATTCCCTTTGATTTTCCGCGCTCTCCGTTATAAAGCGTGAGCAGGGGGATTGACAGGAATGTGAACATCTGCAGCACGCCGTAAACCCTGTCAAGAAACAGAAAATACACAAGGGCGTAAACAAAGGTCCATATAACAATATCCGCCATCTGCTTTTTGCGCTCACCGTAATGCAGATATATGAAAAACGGCGCCATAACCGCTATTGACGACCAGTCCGCGGGGAAGGCGAGCACGCAAAAGCCGAACATAGCGGCTGTTTTCTGCCACTCCTTAACATTGACGCTCTGATTAATGCCGGTCAGCACTACCGCCAATGTCAGCGCCCACATAACGCTTGTGCGGTTGAAAAATCCGCCGTGAGTGAGGCTCAGCGGTATTCCGAAAGCGAAACAGTAGGCAAAGTGCGAAACGGCGGCGAAAATGAGCATACGCAGCGCGTACTTTTTAATGTTGCGCGTTTTTTTGCAGCCTTCGGCTATGAAGAACCACATAATCGGAGCAGTCAGCCTGCCTATGATGTGCAGGGCAATAACATACCACACTCTTTGAGTGCCGGGAAAAACAGCCCATGTGATGTGGTCAACCGTCATGGCGGCAATGGCAATAAGCTTGAGCGCGTTTGAGCTGAGCCCTTTGGATTTGGATTTTGCAGTTTTTATTTGTTCCATTGTCAAGTCAACTGATAAACCTTTACATAATCAACAATCATCTGCGTTTTATAGTCTTTGTTCTGCCTTATGCTTTCGGGAATTTCAGACGGGATTTCAAGCGAGACAATCAGATTTTCGGGCACCTGAGAAGTGCCTTTGCCGAACGATGTGCGGAAGGTTTCTTTTCCGTTTACAAAAAAGATGTATTCCTCATCCGTCCACATAAGGCCGTAGGTGTTGTATTGATTATATATGTCGTTACCGGTCGCGAGACGGCTTGTTTTCTCATAGTTTTCATCGTCGTCATCCCAGCCGTTTACATATACGGTCTGCCCGACCGAGTTGCGGTAGCGGGGCAACGGCGATGTGTAATCCATAGCCTCGAAAATATCTATTTCCGCTCCGCCTCTGCCTCCGTCGGACTGCAGGTCGTATGAATGCTCCGACTGAAGCCAGAACGCGCTCCAGAAGCCCTCGCCCGGGTTGCAGATGCACCTTATTTCAAAATAGCCTTTGCAGTACCATTTGTTGAGAGCTACCGCCGCGGAATACCAGCCCTCGCCGAACTCGCCTTTTTCTTCGTTGAGATATTCCGCCGTAATTACCATATTGCCGTTTTCAACCTTAACCTGAGATGAGGAGTGAATCCCGTCGCGCCTCGCGCCGAGACCTCTGTAATACCACAAATCCGTGTTGAGGCTGTCGCCGTCAAAATTCTCATCAACAACAAGCTCATAACCGTCAAGGTTGAGCTCTTCGCCGTACGGCTTAACGGGCATTTTGAACATTGCCGAACCGAAAAGCTGAATAGCCGCGAAAATCGCCGCGAATATTCTTGTGAAAGGAATTTTACCCGAAAAAAGTGATTTCAGAACATTAACAAGGTCATAAAACGAATCCCTTTGATTGTTTCTCCAGCCGAGAAGGTCAAAAATCCGTTCAAGCATAGTTCTCACCTAAACCGTTATTTTATTTCGGCGTCATTTTCGCCCTGACTTATCGCCATTTGCTCACGCTGTTCGAGAACGGCGTTGTGAATATCCTCTTTTGTTTTGCCGGTAAGCCTGTAGAAGAAGAACGGAACGCCCGCCAGGAACATCATTATGCCGTGGAAAACGGTGTAGAAGAACAGAAGCAGAATTTTGGTCTGAAGCGACTGAACGGGGTTGGGAACAGCGTCGGTCGGCTGAATGTAGCCTATAATCGAGCCGTCTCCGTAGAGGATTCTCGGAGCGAGGGCTGTGGCTATTGTGCCGCTTATAAGCGTGCCTATGCCGATAACAAAGGGCAGAGAAGCGTCAAGGCGTTTGCCTGTTTTGTATTCGAGATCCTCAAGAACATCCGCCTTGAACATATTGGGCAGAAGGTTTGACGCGCCGAACTGCAGGCCGATGAGAAAAAGAAAAACAATAAAAACAATCTGCAGCGCGGAAGTGCCCGTTTTGAAATAAACATAACCCACGCCGAAAGCGAGGATATTGATAATAACCGAATAAATACCGCTCGCGATATAGAGAACCTTTGAGTTGAACTTTTTAAGCAGGAAGTTGATTATAAGCATACCCACTGCCGTGCCTATTCCGGTAGGCAGACCGAAAAGCAGGAATTTTGAGGTTGAGCCGAGCAGAGCCGCCGCGAGAAAAACGCCCATATAGGTAGCGATTCCCCTGAAGCTTTTGAGAAACTCCGAGAGAATTATCACCCACGCCCACTTGTTTTTGAGAACTTCGGCGTAACCCGCTATGGGATTCTTTTTCTCCGCGGAGTAAACAATGCGCTCTTTTGTGAACCTTATGCCGAGCAGCATTGTGATTACGCCTATAACCGAGCACAGTGAAGCGCAGATTATATACTGCGTGCCCTCATCCTTCCAGATAAGGCCGATAACAAGTATTATTACAAGAGGGGCAGAGTTGCCCACCGCCGATGAAATGGAGCGGAACGACATTATGCTGTCACGCTCTTTCATATTCGGGGTTATTACCATTGATATGGTGTCAAGGTTGCCTGTGAACTGCGTGGCGAGAGCCCAGCAGAGAGCGATCGCGATAATGTATGCCATAAGCAGCGTGCCGCCCGCCTGCCTGACAGCCGCGGGGGTTACAAATGTGAGCACAAGAAGAATGCCCACGGGAACAGCCGCTATCGCGACAAGTGGCCTGAATTTGCCGCTTTTGCCGATTTTGCGGTTGTCAATATACATAGCCACAAAAAAGTGCATAATGAACGGAACAATGCTTATAATTGTGTTGAACAGAGAAGTCTGCGAGGATTGAAGCTGAAGCACGTTAACAAGGTAGGCACTCCTGTATGAGGCGAGCATACCGGTCATACAGGTGTAAAAGAACACAGCCGCGAGGTAGGTTATGAACTCAACCCTGCCAACATACTTTTTCTCCGCCGAGGAGTTTGCCTCTGACATAAAAAAACCCCGTTTCCTTATAAATTAAAGTTATTTTATTATATATTTCGCAATAAATCAATAAAAATCTGTTTCCTTGTTATTTTGCATAATATATGATATAATAATTATGTCAGTTTCACAAAGGGGGCGGATAAAATGAATGATATTATTGAATATCAGTGCCCGGCGTGCGGGGGCGCGCTGATGTTTGACATCATTTCGCAAAAGCTCAAATGCACCTATTGCGACGGCGAGTTCGATGTTGACAATATGCGAAAAAAAGATTATCGCCTGAATGAAGACGGAGCCGAGGAAACCCCGTGGGTGAACACGGGCGGCGAGTGGAGCGAGCC
The DNA here is from genome assembly GCA_900319455.1 of uncultured Eubacteriales bacterium. Classification (GTDB taxonomy): domain Bacteria; phylum Bacillota; class Clostridia; order Oscillospirales; family Acutalibacteraceae; genus CAG-177. The sequence continues at coordinate 5,168 of ONON01000144.1, read as the reverse complement.
GGAACAGACGGGTATGTTTGTTTTCAGGTGCAGGTCCTGCGGCGGTGAAATAATAGCCAACGACACCGAAGCCACGGCTTCATGCCCGTTTTGCGGCAGCACAATAGTTATGGCGGGCAGGCTGAGCGGCACACTCAAGCCCGATTATATTATACCCTTCAAGTTTGACAAGGCCGCGGCGAAAGAGAAATATTACAGCCACCTCAAAGGCAAGCTGCTCTCGCCGCGAAAATTCAGATACAAAAACCATATAGATGAAATAAAGGGCGTTTATGTTCCGTTCTGGCTTTATGATTCCGATATCCGCATTGACGCCGTGCTCAAAGCGAAAAAGGTCAGAAAATGGAGCGACGAGATTTTTGACTATACGGAAATCTCGACCTACTACCTCAACAGGGGGGCGGAAATGACATTTGAGCATATTCCGTGCGACGGCTCCGTGAGAATAAACGACGAGCTTATGGAATCCATTGAGCCCTACGATTTCAGCGAGGCAGTTCCGTTTCGGACCGCTTACCTCGCGGGCTTTCTCGCCGACAAATATGACAGGGACGATGTGCGCTGCGCGGGCAGGGCGGCGAGCCGCGTTTTTGAAAGTGCGGTAACTCAGATTATGCGCACGGTTGCCCCGGATTATGAAGATGTTGACCGCCCCGCGGAGAGCTCATCCGCTCACAACATCCCTTTCGCGGATGTCAAAATCACAAGCGGCAGCGTGAAATACGCCCTGTACCCGGTCTGGCTGCTCAACACAACTTACAAGGGGATAAAATACACATTCGCCATGAACGGTCAAACGGGCAAATTTGTGGGCGACCTTCCGCAGGACAGGGTTAAAACCGCTCTTCTGTTCGCGGGCGTTTTCACATCGGTTTCCGCCCTTGTTACTTACCTTATCAATTTGCTGCTTACATAAAAAGGGGAAAGTGAAATGAAAAAGTTTTTCTGCCTTTTCGGCTTTCTTGCCGCGCTCAGGTTCTCCGCGCTGCCCGTTTATGCGGCGTGGTCAACAACGGTGGGTGAAAACCTTCCGGTAAAACCGGCTTATATTCTCGCCGGTATGTTCACGGGCGCTGTTGCCGCGGTAATTACCGTTTTTGTTTTCAAAAGCCGTCTGAAGTCGGTTTCTTTCAAATCCGAGGCGAACGATTACCTTAAAAACGGCTCTTTTAATCTGACCGAGTCAAAAGATATTTTTATTGAAAAAACGGTTTCAAAATCACTGCGCACAAAGCAGAGCATTATTCCGGATGAGTTGAAAAAGCGCTGAAATGCGCGAACCGCATTTTACGGGCACTGAAAACCGTTTTGCACTTTGACTGCCACATTATGTTGCGGTTGACAAAAAAAAGCCTCTATTGTAAAATATTATGTTGTAATACAATTGCTTTGAAACAGTTGCAGAGTGGAATTCTGAAAGGAGAAGCAAATGGATATTAACACGATTATCAAAGTAGCGGTTGCGTTAATAACTGTTCTTATTACATTTATTAACACATTTATAAGCAATTTCGGCGGCGGAGAAATGCCTACAGTTCCGGTCGCGTCTTCATCGGTTTCCGAGATTACACCGTCAAGCGGCACCACGGTAACTCCGCCTTCAACCGGCGCGTCCGGCACTTTTACCCTTACCGCTTACGGTTGGGGCCACGGCGTCGGCCTCAGCCAGGAGGGCGCGATTGTTATGGCTCAGGCGGGCTCAAACTATGTTGATATATTAAAGCATTACTACACCGGCGCGTTTGTTGTTTCGGATCAGGCAACACCGGGCACAATATCATACGGAGGGGTTTCATACCCCATTGTTGAGTTCTTGTGCAAAACCGTCAAGGCCGAAATAGGCGCGAGCGCTCCGGAGGCGGCAATCAAGGCTCAGGCGGGCGCTATTTACACATTTGCCAAATTCTACAATTTCAAGGTGGGCACCTCGCAGGTAGCGATGAGCTCCTCATACACCGCGGGCTCAAATCTCGAAAAATACGTTCTTTCATATCTCGGTATGACCTCAACTTCGGGAACGCCCAACGGCAAATTCGTTTCAATCGACGGCAGAAACGCCTGCCTTACGGTTTTCGGCGCGAGCGCCGCGGGCCACACAACAGACGCGAAATCCGTCTGGGGCTCATATTACTCATACCTTGTGCCGGTGAGCACACCCGAAACCGTTTCAAGCAAAACCTACAGCATAAGCGCGGCGGATATGAGAAACTACATTGTCAATTACAAAAGCACTATGATGCTTTCAAGCAACCCGGCGGAATGGCTCGCGATACTCTCGCACGACTGCTCGCTGAACAACGCCATCGGCTATGTAACGTCAATGAGAGTGGGAACGGAAACCATGACCGGCTGGAAATTCAGGTCATCGGTAATCAACTACGCCATAAGGTCGCACTGCTTCACCTTGGTTTACAATCAATAAAAACGGAGTTCCTTTAAATGATAAAGTTTTTCGCGATGATTGCCAGAATGAAATACATCAACCGCTGGTCGCTTATGCGCAACGAGCACAGTGAGAACCTTTGCGAGCACAGCTTTGATGTCGCGAGCACGGCGCACGCCCTCGCGGTAATCGGCAACAGACGCTTCGGCAAAAACTACAACGCCGAAAGATGCGCTCTGCTCGGGCTTTATCACGACGCTCCCGAAACGCTCACGGGCGACCTGCCTACCCCGGTCAAATATTACAGCGAACAGGTCCGCGCCGCTTACAACACGGTTGAGGAATACGCGGCCGAAAGCCTTATCTCAATGCTGCCGGACGATATTAAAGAGGATTATGTGCCATTGCTCAAAAAACAGGCGGATGATAAGGAGCTGTGGAAAATCGTTAAAGCGGCAGATAAAATAAGCGCCCTTGTCAAATGCGTTGAGGAGGTTAAAAGCGGCAGCGCCGAGTTTCGCACAGCCGCCGAAAGCACGAGAGAGGCAATACGCGGCATGAATATGCCCGAAGCGGATTTTTTTCTCAGTGAGGTTCTGCCGGCATACGAGCTTACTCTTGATGAGCTGAAAAACAGATAATGAAACAACAGGGCTTGCGGGTTGCTCCGCAAGCCGTGAATATTTTAAATGAAAAGGATGATTTTTATGAAAAGAGTTTTATCGCTTATTATGGTTTTTGCCGTTGTTTTCGGCCTTGCCGCCTGCGGCGCGAAAGAAGCCGAACAGGCACAGCCTTTTAAAGCCGGCGTATGGTCCGTGATTAAAGAAGGCGAAGAAGCGGCAACTTACACATTTACTGCGAGCATGACAGAGTGCTCCTATGAAAGCGAGCTGTCGGGTGTTCCGTTTGATTATGAAATTGACGGCAACACGTATATTTTCCATATGGGTTCGGCTGATGACGAATCAAAGGCGAAGGTTGTTTTCGCGGATGAAAACAACGCCACCATTATCTGGGAGAGCCCCGCGAGGGAGGAAACCCTGAAATACAAGGGCGCCGAAATTCAGACTCAGGCGGCGGAGCGGACAACCGGCGCCGTGAACACATCCGATTTTCCGCTTCTTGTTATAAACAGCGAGCCGTTCACGGTAACCTCGAAAGACGGTTTTGAAAGCTCCGGCACAACGGCGTATTTTTGCGACACCGCCGAAAAATATGTTTTCCGCGGCGATGACGATGATGTTCAGTGGAGTGTTTATGTGCTTGACGAGCCGTTTGAGGACGGAGTAAGGTACCTCACACAGGCTCAAACGCCCGCCCTTGTGGGCGACGGTGTTCTCAAAATCGAAAGCGGCAAATATGTTTACATCGTTTGCAATGAGAGCGCGTTTACGGATGACGAGCCTTCGGACGCGAAACTTGAAATAACATACGCCGAAGGGCTCACCGGCAATTATTTTGACTTTGTTTCACAGCGCGCGAGCGCCCTTGTTATTGAGGACGGCGACGAAATCGATGTGGAAATCAGCTGGTCCTCATCCGCGGATGAAACGGCGAAATGGGAGATGAGCTGTGTTGCCGACGGAGACAGGCTTGTTTATAAAGACTGTGAAAAAACCGTTTTGAAAAATGACGGGCAGGGCAACGAGAGCGAAATCACCGAGTATGAAGACGGCGAGGGCTGGTTCACGCTCAAAGACGGCGAGCTTCTCTGGGACGGCGCCGAAGAAGAGAACTGCAAAGCCTGCGTTTTCAAAATGCAGTAATATGATTTTTACACCCGCGGAGGTTAAAATCTCCGCGGTGTTTTTTTGCTGGGTATTCATAGTTATGGCTTATAGAACAAATTAATTGCCGTAAAAGCAAAAAATTGAGTAATTTCATACAAAAAAATGTTGACAAAACAAATGTTATCATTTAAAATGTAGCAGATAAGTGTTTTGAGAGGTGTTTATGTTACCCGGCGAAGAGAATAAATACCGAGAAGATGAAGAACTTGTCAGGCTCGCGCTCGCGGGCGATGATTCCGCGATGGCTGAACTTATCGCGCTTGCAATGCCCATAGCAAGGGCAAAGGCCGCGGCGCAGCAGGCAAAAAACAGCCGCCTTTCGGCTGAAGACCTTGTTCAGGAGGGTATGCTCGGTTTTCTCAGCGCCCTGAGAACATACAGCGCAGGCAAAGGCACATCCTTCCGCACATACGCGGGCGCCTGCATAGGCAACCGCATTATTACAGCCGTGCGGCTTCACAACAACACGGGCAATTACTCTTTAACCTCCGCCGTCTCCATAACGGATGAAGAAGGCGCGGCCGCGACCGCGCAGGACCCTCAAAACATTATGCTTGAGCGCGAAAGGCTTGAGGATTTTCGGCGGCTTATTGAAAGCGACCTGCTTTCGGATTTTGAGAAACAGGTGCTGGAATGCCGGCTGTCGGGTCTGTCATACGGCGAAACCGCGAAAAAACTCGGCACGGGCACAAAGGCCGTTGACAATGCGCTTGCCCGTGTGCGCAAAAAAATAAACAAAAACTTTTAACATAAAAGGCAGGGTATTCACCGGCAAAACGGTGTTTCTCATAAATATGCCCCCGTAGCTTAAACCAGTAAGAGCGTTGTTCATCACAAAGGTGACGGTGCAATCCCGTCCAGGGCAAATATTTTTCAAAAGAGGTATATCTCATGTACGAAGACAAAACACTCAAATGCAAGGAATGCGGCGAAGAATTCGTATTCACAGCAGGCGAACAGGAATTCTATGCTGAAAAAGGTTTCGTAAACGA
>ONON01000004.1 GCA_900319455.1 uncultured Eubacteriales bacterium | reverse complement strand
GGCGAAGAAATCCCCGCCTTTACAATACTGCCCGCTGTCGAAAAATGCCGTTACAATGTTAATGACGGCGATGAGTGGGAATACTACACATGGTATCTTGTCAAATACAACGGCAAAGATGTCTGGATTTTTGATGAGGACGGCGACGACGCAGGTTTGTTTTACAATGATGTTTTATACAATTCATACTATAGTATAAAAGGAACATCCGCCGTTCTTCTCGAAACTCCCGAGGCGGGCTCAAAAACCGTTTGCGCGCTGACAAAGGATGATGTGCTTAAAAGCCTTATCACATATTACAGCGATGACGATGAAAACACAGATTATTATGTTGAGGTTGTCGGCGGTGACAAAGCCGGCTGGATTGACTCCGAAGCTGTTGAGTGGCTTGAAGACTATGAGGAGCCGTACATTGAAGAAGAGGATACCGATGTTTCGGAGCAAAGTGAAACCGAGGCGGCTGATATAAAATCAAATGAGCAGGCCGCGGCGGCAGGCGCGCTTGACGCGGCAAGCCCCGCTTCCGCAATAGAGAGGGCGGCGAACTTTTCGCAGAAGATGATTATTGTTTGCGTTGTCGCAGCGGCAGTTATCGCTCTGACAGCGGGCGTTACCATAGCGCTTATCAAAAAGAAAAAAAGTGCCGGCTCAAATAACGGCACAGACAGTGAAAACGAACAATAAGGAGAGCTTATGGCAAAAATTATCGGTAATTCATTGAAGAATATCCCCTGGCAGGAAAAACCCGCCGGGTATGAATATCCTGTTTGGAGATATGACGGCAACCCCGTTATTACAAGGGATAATCTGCGTTTCGCGAACAGTATTTTCAATTCCGCCGTTGTGCCTTTCGGCGACGGCTTTGCGGGAGTTTTCCGCGTTGATATACGCACAAGAGATCAGGTAATCGTCACCGGCTTGAGCAAAGACGCAATAAACTGGGAGCTTGAAGACAGATACATTTTTGAGGGCTATGACCCGAGACTTTGCGAAATAGACGGCGAATATTACCTCACCTGGGTCAAACTGACGCCGCATGGCACCGTAATCGGCGTAGCCTCCACAAAGGATTTTAAAGAGTGGCGCGAATATGAAGACGCGTGTTACCCGGTTGCGAGAAACGGCGTACTGTTCCCGCGAAAAATCAACGGCGAGTATGTTATGCTTATAAGGCCCTGTGACAGAGGGCATACACCGTACGGCGACATCTTTCTTATGCACAGCAAAGATTTAACTTACTGGGGCAAACACAGGTTCGTTATGTCGCCCGTGAAAAACTGGGAGATGACAAAGGTCGGGGCGGGCCCCACACCGATTGAAATTGATGAAGGCTGGCTGCTGTTCTACCACGGCGTGCTTACAAGCTGCAACGGCTTCACCTACAGCATGGGCGCCGCCGTACTTGATAAAGATGAGCCGTGGAAGGTGCTTGCCAGGGCAGACAGTTTTCTGCTTGCGCCCCACGAGCTGTATGAGTGCGTCGGCGATGTTCCCAATGTTGTGTTCCCGTGCGCGGCGCTCACCGACGCCGGCACAGGCAGAATAGCAATTTACTACGGAGCCGCCGACACAAGTGTAGCTCTCGCGTTCACCACCGTTGATGAGACGGTGAATTACATAAAAGCCCATAACCTGATTAAATAAACGGCGGGCTTTCGGTTTACGGAAAAATCCATATATATAATAAAAGGGAGTTAAGCAGCGACAGATGTTCGCGCTTAAACTCCCTTTTTGAACTGTCATTTACACATTATTGAATTTTTATCCCCGCTTCACCGAGTGAGCTTATAAATGCATTCACATCGGCAAGGGCGGTTTCATAATCCACATCATACGCGAGAGTGATTTTTTCGGCAATCTTTTCCGTACTTTCACAGTTTGAAATATTCTCAAATATAAACGCGCCGAGTTCGTTTATCGTTATTATTCCGTCAAAAACGGATGCCGCCTCGCCGACAGGCACAAGGAATTTTTCACCCGCGATTTCACGCATAACAAATTCATAATTGAGTTTCATCGAGGCACCGCCTTTTATAAAAGTTTTTCATATTCTTCGCACATACTCATTGCGTTTTCGCACACATATTGAGCAGGTGTGCTGAAATCGCCTTTTTCGCATATTTGTGATGCCGCGCACAGCGTGCAGATATTTTTATATTTGCAGCAGGAGCATTTTGCAGGCATTCTTACCGCGGCGGCTTTTTCTTTTACGGTTTTCCAGCACTCCGCGAACCCTTTTTCGGGAATATTGCAATCCTCACCGGCCGGAATCATTCCGCAATAGCTTAGATTGCCTCTGCTGTCAACCCAGGCGCTTGTTTTGCCCGCGCGGCACCGTATTGCTCCGCCTTCCGTTTCATCGACGGGGCAATCATCTTTTGCCGCAATTTCAATTCCGGCCTTAATTCTTTTTGTGCGCTCCCTGAAGTCCTCATCTGAGAGCAGGCGTCTGTCAATATGAGCCCGGATTGCGGAAACCTCACGCGCGCTTATGCGGCTTTTAGGTTCACCCAGTCTTATTTGCGGGAACATATAGCCCGTGCCTTTGAAAATTATATTGTTTTCTTCGCAAAAATCCATAATGCTGTCAAGGTCGCCTATGTTGTATTGCGTTATGCTTGAATTAACCTTAACGCGGATACCGCGTTCCTTCAGCCGCAGTATGTTTTTTTTAACCGTTTCAAACGCGGGCACGCCGCACAGGTCGGAGTATGTTTTGTTGCTTGTGCCGTAAAGTGATACATTAACTCTGTTCGGCCTGTATTTGGTAAGCAGGTCGAGTATTTCATCATTGAGCAGTGAAAGGTTTGTGTTGAGCGAAAGAATAAAACCCATTTTGGCAACCGCTTCGTAAATCTCGCAAAAATCTTCTCTGAAAAGCGGCTCGCCTCCTGTTATCAGAACAAACAGCGCGCCGGCGTCTTTTGCCTGCTGAGCTATGTCAATCCATTGTTTCGCGCTGAGCTCGCTGTTTTTGAGAGCGTTGCAGGCGGAATTATGAACATAGCACATTTTGCAGTTGAAATTACAGCGTGATGTTATTTCAAATGTGGTGTTTACCGGTAGTTTTTCTTTGGCCGCTTTTGAGTTGATATATTTCACAATCAACGGTTCAACGGCCTGTTTCATATCTGCCATAATGTCTCCTCAAGCAAGTTGACGGCGGAAATATCGGGCACGCATTCCAATAAATAAACCGGAGCGGTTTCGCAAACCTCCGCCGCGAAAGCCGAAGCTTTATCATTCTGATATTTTTCAAAGCTTAACTGTGCGGTAATTCCGGCAAAGGCCTCAATTCCCGAAACCGTGTTTATATGGTTGTGAGCGCCCTTTTTTAACAGAATAACGGCTTTGACAGGGGCGGATTTATTAACCGCAATCTGTGATGAGCCGCAGTAAGGTGTGCCGTAAGCGTAAAGCCTGCCGTTTTCAAATTTAAGAAAGGAGCGGTCTCCGTTTATTATTTCGGCGCCCCTGTGAGTGTTCCAGAGCGCGGCCTGGGTCGATTTGCCGCTGCCCTTGCCCGCGGTGAAAATCATAGCTTCACCCTTGTGTATTACAAAAGAGCTGTGGCACAGAAAAATCCCTTTTTGCGCCGTCAGTTCGGGAATGTTAAGCGCGTTAAAAAGCATAGAATCCCAAAGCCCCTCCGGGTAGTTTACAAAAAGCTTTATTTCTTCACCGTCAACCACACGGCAGGAATAATCGATTCTGCCGGACGGAGTGTAGTATGATGAGAAAAGCTTTGTTATGCCGTTTTTTATAAAACACTCCCTGCCGTGGGCTGTGAACAGTATTTCGCCGTTTTTCGGGGGCAGCGGGGAGGATGTGTCAACCGTAACCGTCAAATCCTCTTTTTGCGGCGGCAGGCAAAACTCACCGTACATTTTGCTGTTGCCGATTTCTTCCTCACTGTCAACCTTTAAGGTCAGCCCCGCTACGCTGTAGTATTTACTCTTCATAGGTTATGTTTACAACCGCGCCGAGGTGCCGGGAATATCTCTGCTGAATTTCATCCGCTTTCATACCATTTATTGTCGCGCGGTAGGTGATGCCGCCGAAAAAGCCGTTTTCATCGGCGTTTTTATAATAAACGGTAATTGTTCCGGGCATATCCGCGCCGGAAATGTTTTTTATGTTCATGGTGCCGTTGTCAAGGTAAACGGCAAATTTGTCATCATATCCGCCGGGAGCCTGCTCATATTCGCCTTTAAGCGCGCATTCGCCTTCGGTAACCGCTGTTTCTTTACCTATGGCGGTTTTGTTTCGGTCAAGCACGGTTGTAACGCTGCCCGCGTGCACGCTGCTTGCGGCAAAGGCGTATTCACCGTCTGCCGTTTTCAGGGTGAATTCAATATACTGATAGTCTGTTTTGCCTGTGTTTGCCAGCGTAACCGCGGCAATGTTTTCAACATTTTCGTCACTGCCGTCCTCAACATATTCGCCGCTGTAAGCGAATATATCCGAAACCGTAAGGTCGCCCGAGAGTGAAAACTCCGGCTTCTGCTCTTCGGCTGTTACGGATGTTTCACTGTCGGGAATGTCTTTTTTCAGCTTTTTCGGCAGAATAATCGCGGCGGCGCAAGCGGCTGCAACAATCAGCACACCGATGATTATTATAACTGTTTTTTTAATCATACGCTCTTTTCCTCATTTTAAGGCGAAAATATCCCTGCCCGCCAGAGCAGGGATATTCACTTATGACATATAAATATTATGGTCGGCGAGCGGAACCGTGTAGCAGAAATCCTCGGGATTTCCGGCGTATTCGCAGGCGTTGTTGCCTTCCACAAAAATTGTTACTCCGAGGTCGGGGTCGGTTACCGAGCAGTGTGAGCCTTCGCCCGCCTGCAGGTCAAAATAGCAGCCTGTGCCGCCGCCCTGCACAAGCGGTATGGGGTGAACGGCAAACGCGGGTTTAATATATTTAAGCTTTGCCATTTTATGCCACCGCCTTTCTTATTAATTCAGTTACCTTGTTAAACAGGTTTACGATGAATCTGATAATCTTCCGGAAGAAGGTCAGGCTTTCTTCTTCGGGCTGTTCATCACCGCCGCCCTCGCCGGGCTGACTGTCGCCGGGCTGTTCTTCGGGCGCTTCGGGTGTTACGGGCTCTACCGTGAGCACGGGTGTTTCACCGTTTTTGCTTGTGTAGCCGTAGGTCTCGGTGAGTATTACCGTGTATTTGTACTCGCCCGCCGTGCCTGTTTCAAGCTCGTATGTG